>NZ_JBBBVQ010000017.1:0-138125 GCF_037199735.1 Oryzifoliimicrobium ureilyticum
AGGGCAGCGTGCGGGGCAAGAAGATTGCCGTGCTTGGACTGACGTTCAAGCCCAATACCGACGATATGCGCGATGCGCCCTCGATCACGATCATCCAGGCTCTGCTCGATGGCGGCGCCTCGGTGCATGTCTTCGATCCAGAGGGCATGGAAGCGTCCAAGGGCATGCTGGGCGATGTGACCTACGGCAAGGACGCCTACGATATTGCCGATGGGGCTGATGCTGTCGTGATCGTCACGGAATGGGATCAGTTCCGCGCGCTCGATCTGCCGCGCCTGAAGAAAACCATGAAGAACCCCGTGATCGTCGATCTCAGAAACATCTACAGCAATGCAGATGTCACCAAACACGGCTTCACATACTTCCCGATCGGTAAGAGATTTCGCTAACGCAAATCATCGCGTTTTGGCGTCGGACAAAGCGATCAAACGATCGGTTATTTCCGACAAATCCGTTCTCGTCGGAAGTTATGGTTGCCCCTGGGAAAGACTTGGAAGATGCGCCGAAGCCAAGAGGTCGGCAGCCTCAACAAGAATTGCCTCAAGGATAGCTGAGGGCAAAGCCGGATGGTCAGAGGTTGGAATTGACCCTGTTACCTCTGCGTCTTTTTTCAGCTGCACAATGGCATCGGGCACATTCGGCCGCACAAAACCGGCCTTTGACATCTGCGTATCCGACTTCTTCGTGGCGGAAACGCTATAGACAAGATCGCGGCCCATGCCGGCAGGTCCAAACGCAAAAGCGTGCTCTGTCATTGCAGCGGTTGTGGCAGCCAAAGCAACACATGTTACGAGTAGTTTCAGCATGTCGATCTCCCTTGCATGAGCGGAAAGCAGGCCTCGTCAAATCGGAACGGCTGCTTCACAACCTTCATGACTGGAGACTACATGGCTTTGTCTTCTATCCGCTTAAGCGAAAAGATCGAATTTTAGATATGATGCGCTTTATGTCCTATCGTAGGACAAAAGCGACGGAAGTCCCTTTTCCGCCCCGAACATTCGTGCCCGTAAACATGAAGCGACATATTCCGTCGAGCGCGCGGAGGTCGCTAAGCATGGTTGTTCCATTGTATGTGGCCAAAGTAACGACCTCCCGCTTCAGATAGGATTTTCCAGGCTGAACATCTCCGTTTGTTCGTCATAGGCAAAAAGTTCGGAATAGCGTCCCCAGGCGATGATCGCAGAAAGGGTGTTTGCGGCATAAGAGGCGGTCATGTAGTCTTCAAGTTCACTGCGAAACCGTTCGGCAGGAGCTTTGTGATTGGGCCTTTCGTCAAGGACCCGGCGTATCAGACCGATGGCGGGAACGTAGGTCAGGAGATGCTCGGCAAAAAGCCTCTTACGCTCGTCGGTCTCCAGATGAGCAAATTGCTTGCCGGCCTCGGTTAGAACGATATCACCTTCGCTCAATTGCGCAAATCGAAGCAGTTGCAGCGTTTCGCCGAGATGAAACAACTCATCGGCCTCCAACTGCAGAACGCCGGCCAGAACGGGCAAATCCGCCTTTCCGTGATAGGGGCTAGCGGCAAGCGCCTCTATAAGGCCGGACAGAATGTTGGTTGAAACCGGCTGCAAGACCATCCCCATGCCAGTGCCGGGAATGCCCTCCAACTCTACACTCCGCGTTTCGGCACGTTGTGTCATGAGGGTGTAAATGCTGTCGACAAGTTGGCGGAACGCAGGATCGAGACGATTGCGCGGATGCGGAAGATCTACCTTGAGTTCTCGCGCCACACGCCCTGGGTTGGACGAAAACACAAGGATACGATCACACATCAAAACGGCTTCTTCGATGTTATGCGTGACGATCAGCACAGATTGAATCGGGAGGCGGCCTTCGATCCAAAGGTCGATCATATCCGTTCGCAATGTTTCAGCCGTGAGAACATCGAGGGCAGAAAATGGCTCATCCATCAAAAGAAGATCAGGATGAACGACCAGAGCGCGTGCGAAGCCTACGCGCTGGCGCATTCCTCCTGAAAGCTCCCGCGGATAGGCGTTCTCGAAACCATCAAGGCCGATGAGGTCGATCGCTTCGAGCGCAAGCTTGCGTCGCTCATTACGCTCAACGCCTTTGGCCTCAAGACCCAGTTCCACATTCTGCAGCACTGTGAGCCAGGGAAAGAGCGCGAAGGACTGGAATACCATGGATATTCCGACAGCGGGGCCACTGATGCTCTGCCCTCGAAACTCGGCTCGACCCGAAGATGGTGACATCAAGCCGGCTATAATGCGAAGCAAGGTGGATTTGCCCGAACCCGATCGACCAAGCAAGCCAACAATTTCGCCTTCCTTGATTGTCAGGTCGACATCGGCAAGAACCACGACATCCTTTCCAGTCGGCTTTGGAAAGGAACGCGACACGGCTTTGATGTCGATGAGCGGAACCTGCTCGATCTGTGCTCTCATTGTAATGATCCTTGATGTTGAGATTTGCGTTTTCAGTCGAGACGCAGGCGACGTTCGCCGAACCTGTACAGCGGTCGCCAGAACAGGCGGTTGAACAGCGTCACGATCGCGCACATCACGACGATCCCCAGAACGACCCGCGGGAAGTCGCTGTTTGCCGTGGCTTGGGCGATGAAAGACCCAAGACCTGGTGTCGATAGTTTCGTATCGCCCCAGCTGGCGACCTCGGAAACGATACTCGCATTCCAGGATCCGCCGGAGGCTGTTATCGCGCCGGTGATGTAATAGGGAAAAATGCCGGGCAGGATGACCTTGATCCACCACCGCCATCCGGTGACGTGAAAACTCCTGGACGCATCCTTAAGGTCGCCCGGAAACGCGCTGGCGCCAGCGATGACATTGAATAGAATGTACCATTGCGTGCCGAGTATCATGAGCGGGCTCAGCCAAATATCCGCATTCAGGTGAAACCGCACGATCAATATCACCACGACAGGAAAGGCGATATTTGCCGGAAACGCCGCGAGAAATTGTGCGAGCGGTTGTATTTTCTCCGCCAGCCGTGGACGCAGTCCGATCCACACGCCGATGGGAACCCATATCAATGTTGCTATGGCCATAAGGACGGCGACCCTGAACAAGGTGATCATCCCGTCTGAAATCGCTGTTGCAAGGTCTGACCAGCTCAGCGTTGCTCTCAGATAGGTAAAACTGGAATAGCAGGCCCAGCTCACAACAACGGCAATGGTTGCAAGCCAAAGAATGTCGAACACGCGCGTCACAGCACGGTTGCCAGAGGCGCGAACGACGTGCGGCATCTGGGGAATACGAAGCTGCCAAACGAGGCGTGTCAGGAAGCCAAAAGCAGCCGCAACGACATACATGAAGCGGGCTCGACGAAATAAATCGAGCACCCAGGAAGTCGGAGCGGTGCCCGAAGCCGTGGTTTCGAAGCGAAACTTATCAGCCCAGGCAACAAGCGGCCTGAACATCAGCTGGTCGTAAAGAACGATCACTGCCAGCATTGCTAGAACCGCATAGAAAATTGCAAGGATGTTTTGCTGCTCAATCGCGAGCGCGACATAGGAGCCTATGCCCGGTAGCGTGATCGTCGTATTACCGACGGTAATAGCCTCGGAGGCGACGACGAAAAACCATCCGCCCGACATTGACATCATGGTATTCCAGACAAGTCCCGGCATGGCAAAAGGAACTTCAAGTCTCCAGAACCGCTGCCAGCCGGAAAGATGAAAGGCTGAAGCCACCTCCTCCAGATCCTTCGGCTGGCTTCGCATCGATTGATAAAGGCTGAAGGCCATGTTCCAGGCTTGGCTAGTGAATATTGCAAAAACCGACGCCAGCTCAGCGCCGAAGACGGTGCCAGGGAACAGATTGAGAAAAAATGTTACGGTGAAGGTCAAAAACCCGAGGATCGGCACAGACTGCAGGATATCGAGAAGTGGCACCAGGACCATTTCGGCCCGTCGGCTCTTGGCGGCAATCGATCCGTAAATCAGCGTAAAGAGAAACGAGAACGCAAGGGCGACCAGCATCCGTAAGGTCGTCCTCATCGCATAGACCGGAAGATGACTTGGATCCAACGACATGGGAGAGGCATCAAGCGCGGATAGAGGGACAGTCGTCACCTTGGCGCCATAGGCAAACAGCATGATGAAGCCAAAGACGATGCTGAGCGCCAAGACGTCCCAGACCGTGGGCATGATGGAACGATGCAGAGCAAGAGGAGTCGATTTGTACTGCGCCATGAAAAGCCCCAGGAAATTTGGTGGCGAAACCACGGCGCAGATCGGCTTCCTAGCGCCAAGCTTCGTAAATTGCTTTTTGGTCTAGAGGGACGGTTCTTGACCGTCCGAGAGAATGTTCGCTCCCATCACTGTCGCTTGCCATTAGCTTTGCGGTGCGTAAATCCCTGGTTAGTCTGTAGCTCAGGACAACAATCTGGAGTGAAAGAAGCATAGCTCCAGCCGCGGGCCGACGCGACGATGCATGAGGACATCGGCAGCCTGCTAAGGGACATCCAGAATATACCTTGGTATAGTTTGAGCGCGGTCCGATGAATGAGACTGGCAACGCCTTCGCGCTAGCGTTAAAGACCTGGATTATTTGCGAGGAAGCCCATGTCGTCCCGCGGTGAACACAACGCCACTCAGCATCAACAAGACAGACGACTCCGCTTAAGAGGCTTTGCCCTCGCCTCTCTCATTGTCGCGGTCTTTGTGGCAGACACCGTGACGCAATATGAAGTGGCAATTGCCGTATTCTACATTGTCGTTATCGTGCTCGCGGTCGGATACCTCAGTATACGCGGTGTAATTCGCCTTGCGGGATTATGCGTCGGGCTAACGGCTCTCAGCCTTTTCCTCACCCAGCACGGTTCTTTTGACACGGGCGTCCTCAACGCTATCATCAGCACAGCGGCGATCGGCATTACGACCTATCTGGTACTGAAAACGCTGAACGCGCAAGCAACGGTGTTCGAGGCACAGACGCAGCTTGCCCGCGCAACGCGTTTAGCGAGCCTCGCGGCCCTGACGGCCTCAATCGCACACGAAGTCAATCAGCCGCTCGCTGCCGTCGTCACGAGCGCCGACGCCTCGCGCCGCTGGCTCGACCGCGATCCCCCAAATATAGAAAAGGCAGTTTCGGCATTGGCACGCATCGCCGAAGATGCAAGTCGGGCGGGCGAAGTTATAAAGCGCGTGCGCAGCCTCGCAAAAAGCGACGCGCCGGATCGCAAGCTATCTGACTTCAATACTATTGTTCATGAAGCTGTGGCGATTACGCAAGGCGAGCTTGAGAAGAATAATATTCTGGTGAAGCTCTCGCTTGAGGAAGACCTGCCGCTCATTCCGGTCGACAGGATCCAAATCATTCAGATTGTCATCAACCTCCTGCTCAACGCTATAGACGCCATGCGGCATTTACCGAGCTTCAAACGTGTGCTGTCGATCTCATCATTTCGTCAGGAGGATGATACGCTCAGCCTTGTCGTGGCAGATGTCGGTACCGGCATAGAGCCCGCAGTTCTCGAACATCTATTTGAAGCCTTCTGGACCACAAAAGAGCATGGCATGGGTGTTGGTCTTTCAATTACGCGCACCATGGTCGAAGCACATGGGGGAACAATCTCCGTTTCCTCAAGGCCACGCATAGGCACCGAATTTACGGTGTCCCTCCCCGTGCCGAAGGAATAAGCGAAATGAAGGCAGCGCCGACGAAGCAACAACAGGGAGAGCCGATCGTTTACGTCATCGATGACGACGCATCCGTAAGGGCAGCGCTGGAGGATCTTTTGACATCGGTCGAGCTGCGCGTCTCGTCATTTTCCTCGACGCAGGCGTTTCTTGATCAAGCCCGCCCGGAGGCGCCAGCCTGTCTTGTGCTCGATATTCGGATGCCTGGTCAGAGTGGGCTCGACTTTCAGCGTGGATTGGCGACCCGCAACGTCCATATCCCGATCATCTTCATTACCGGACATGGAGACATCGAAATGTCTGTCCGGGCCATGAAAGAGGGTGCAATTGAGTTTCTTACAAAACCTTTCCGCGATCAGGAGCTTCTCGATGCTGTCCAACGCGGCCTTCAAATCGATCAGCAGCAACGCACCGAGCATCAGCTTCTCGCGGAGCTCCACTCTCGCTGGCAAACTCTATCCCAGGGTGAACAAGAGGTGATGCGGCTCGTCGTCAACGGCTTCCTCAACAAGCAGATCGCTGGCCAGCTCGGTGTGAGCGAAATTACCGTTAAGGTGAGGAGGGCCCAGGTCATGCGTAAAATGCGCGTACAAAATCTTGCCGGGCTCATTCGTATCTGGGACAAGATTAAGCCGGCCGCCGATTAGGATAACGGCCTTCCGCACAATCTGCGACACCATAGCACCTCTCGCGCCACACCAATCCTGCAAAACTCCGACATTTGGCAAGACATTCCCTCTACAGGCCATCATCCAGAACAATCTATGTTTCTTTACGCGACTAACTTGATAGACTTCACGTACAACTGAGGAGGTTTTCATGAAGTCTTTCAAAATGGCGTTATTGGCGATGGCCGCAGCAATCGCAGGAAGCCTTGCCATTGGCGTTGTAACGCCGGCCTTTTCCGCCGAGCAGCTTTTAAACGTGTCCTACGACCCGACGCGTGAGCTCTACAAAGACTTCAATGCAGCCTTTGCTGCAAAATGGAAACAGGACACAGGTGAAGCAATCACAGTGAAGTCTTCCCACGGGGGCTCGGGCGCTCAAGCGCGTTCTGTGATTGACGGCCTTGATGCTGATGTCGTCACTCTCGCGCTCGAAGGTGATATTGATGCGATCGCGAAGGCGACGGGAAAAATTTCCGCCGACTGGAAGACCAAGTTTCCCAACAATTCGACGCCATACACGTCCACCATTGTTTTTCTGGTAAGAAAAGGAAACCCGAAAGCCATCAAAGACTGGAGTGATCTTGTTCGCGACGACGTGCAGGTGATTACTCCCAATCCAAAGACGTCCGGCGGGGCGCGCTGGAACTTTCTGGCTGCCTGGGCTTGGGCGAAGAATGCCAATGGCGGAGATGACGCAAAGGCTCAGGAGTATGTAACGAAACTCCTGCAGCATGTACCTGTCCTCGACACCGGCGCTCGGGGCGCGACAACCACGTTCGTCCAGCGCGGTCTCGGCGATGTGCTTCTGGCATGGGAGAACGAAGCTTATCTGTCCTTGGAAGAGCTTGGCCCCGATCAATTCGAAATCATCACGCCCTCACTGTCGATCAGAGCTGACCCGCCGGTTGCCGTCGTCGATGGCGTGGTCGACAAGAAGGGCACACGCAAGGTGGCAGAAGCCTATCTCAACTATCTGTATTCCGATGAGGGGCAGAAGATTGCCGCGAAGCATTTCTATCGGCCCATCAAGCCGGAAGTAGCAGACAAGGCAGATATCGAGCGCTTCAAACCCTTGAAGCTCGCGACAATCGACGACTTCGGCGGATGGGCCGCCGCACAGCCAAAGTTCTTCGGCGATGGCGGTGTATTTGACCAAATTTACAAGCCAGCACAATAATATCATTCATGACAACAAGCGACACCTCACGGTGGCGTATTAGACGGCCGAGCGTCATTCCAGGCTTTGGATTGACGCTCGGTTTTACGTTGATATGGCTCACCCTCCTCATACTCGTACCTCTATCCGGGCTCGCTTGGCGTTCGGCAGACTTGGGCTGGGATAAATTCTGGTCGATTGCGCTCGATGCACGGACGCTCAACGCGTTGCGCATCAGCTTCACGACCGCGTTCATCGCGGCCCTCGTGAACGCGGTTTTCGGCGTCGTTCTTGCCTGGGTCCTGGTTCGCTATCGCTTCCCGGGAAAGCGCGTCATCGATGCAATGGTGGATCTCCCCTTTGCCTTGCCAACTGCGGTAGCGGGCATTGCACTCACAACACTCTATGCGCCAAATGGCTGGATTGGTCAGTTTTTGACGCCTCTCGGCATCAAGATCGCTTTCACACCGATCGGCATTGTGATTGCACTCGTCTTCGTTGGATTACCGTTCGTTGTCCGAACTGTGCAGCCGATTATCGAGGAAATTGACAAAGAGGTCGAAGAGGCTGCTGCGACGCTTGGCGCGAGCCGGTTTCAGACCATCAGCCGTGTCCTCTTGCCCGGCTTGTTACCCGCCGTGCTGACCGGGTTTGCTCTCGCCTTTGCGCGCGGTGTCGGCGAATATGGCTCGGTCATCTTCATTGCTGGTAATCTTCCATTCAAATCCGAGATCGCGCCTTTGCTCATCGTGATCAAATTGGAAGAATATAATTATGCGGCCGCGACGGGAATTGCAGCAGTGATGTTGATCTTATCTTTTGCCATGCTGCTGATCATCAATCTCGTTCAAAGCTGGAGCCGGCGGAGGTATGGTTATGGCGCATGACGTGACCAAACGTATCGGCTCGGTGACGACGGAGAGCAAGGCGGCGCGGTGGATCTCAATCGGCATCACATTTGTGTTTCTGTTGCTGATATTGCTGTTGCCGCTTGCTGCAGTTTTCGTGGAAGCATTCCGCAAGGGGGCAGCTCCTTTCCTCGAAGCGTTGCAAGATCCTGAAACCGCCTCGGCAATTTGGCTGACGCTGATCGTGGCTGGTATCAGCGTTCCCCTCAATCTTGTCTTTGGTGTCGTTGCGGCCTGGGCCGTCGCCAAATTTGAGTTCAAGGGAAAGGCGCTCCTGACCACATTGATCGATCTTCCCTTTTCGGTTTCACCAGTCATTTCAGGACTTGTTTTCGTCCTCATCTTTGGAGCAAACACCTATCTTGGCAAATGGCTCAGCGCCCACGACATCAAAATTTTGTTCGCGGTGCCGGGGCTGGTTCTGGCAACGATGTTCGTTACGTTTCCCTTCGTCGCACGCGAACTCATCCCGCTCATGCAAGAGCAAGGAACGGCCGACGAAGAGGCCGCGCTTTCTCTTGGCGCGAGCGGCTGGCAAACGTTCTGGTATGTGACGCTACCCAATATCAAATGGGGCCTGCTTTACGGCGTTCTGCTGTGCAACGCGCGCGCTATGGGTGAGTTCGGCGCCGTTTCTGTGGTGTCTGGACGCATACGCGGTCAGACGACGACAATGCCGCTCCAGATCGAGATCCTCTATAACGAATATAATTTTACCGGCGCATTTGCTGTCGCAACTCTGCTAGCGCTACTGGCGCTGGTCACCCTAGTTTTGAAGACGCTTCTCGAAATTCGCTACAGCGCGGAGATCGCAGCGAGCCGGCGTCACTGAAGGAATGTCTATGGAAGTTCGCGTAGAGAATTTGCGCAAGGAATTCGACCGGTTCGCCGCGCTGCACAATGTATCCCTCAAGATCCATTCAGGTGAATTGATCGCGCTCCTGGGTCCATCGGGTTCAGGCAAGACCACGCTCTTGAGACTGATCGCAGGTCTCGAGCATCCGACCGAAGGCAAAATCTTCTTTGGTGCCGACGATGCATCGAGCAAGCCGGTTCAGGAACGCAATATCGGCTTCGTCTTCCAGCATTACGCGCTTTTCCGCCATATGACCGTGCTCGACAACGTCGCCTTTGGGTTGACAGTGCGCAAAGCGTCGCGCCGTCCATCCAAGGCAGAAATCCGCCGCCGAGCGACTGAACTCCTTGATCTCGTTCAACTGTCGGGTCTTGAAAAGCGCTACCCCACGCAACTATCAGGCGGTCAGCGCCAACGCGTGGCACTTGCACGGGCTATGGCGGTCGAACCTAACGTGCTGCTTTTAGACGAGCCATTCGGCGCGCTGGATGCGCAGGTGCGCAAAGATCTTCGCAAGTGGCTGCGTGAAATTCACGATCAAACCGGCCACACGACGGTCTTCGTGACACACGATCAGGACGAAGCCATGGAACTCGCCGACCGCGTGGTGGTTATGAGCCACGGCAAGATCGAACAGGTCGGCACCCCGGACGAGATCTACGATAACCCTGTCTCTCCCTTCGTATTTGGGTTTGTCGGACAGTCGAACTGTCTTGAGGTTATCGTCAAGTCGGAAGAAGTCTGGTTCAACGATCGCCCTCTTGGTCTGGCCGCACCGGGAGAAAAAGAGGGCCTAGCAAAGCTTTATTTCAGACCGCACGACATAGAACTACTCGAAGGCTCAAGCGCATCAATCAGCGGCACCGCACTCGCCAGTCGTCGCGTGGCCGGAACGCGGCACGTCGAACTCGACATTGGCGTTGGGCAGGCGCCGATCGAGATCGAGCTCTCGCCTCAACAGGCCGATGCCATGGACCATGCGCGCATTGGATTTCGCCCAACGCGTTGGAAGCTGTTCCGTCCATAAATTGAAGTATTTCAACTGCATTACAACCGCCGGCGTCATTTGAGGTCGGCGCTTTGCTTTTCCTTTCGTGCAGGTATGAGATCAACGACAGCCTTTACGGGCAGATGATCGGACGCCACGCGCGAAAGCGGTGTATCGTGCACTTCAAGCCGGGTAAGCATGCCCCGCCGATTGGCAATAATCCTGTCCAGAGCCAACATCGGCAGCCTTGCAGGAAAGCTCGGAACAGCTGGAGGCTGCGGGCCAAAGGCGAGTTGGAAGCTATGAAGCGATGATTTGTCTCCCAAGCGCCATTCGTTCAAGTCGCCCACGAGAATGGTAGGAACCTCTCGTTCATCCGTCATCAGGTCGATGAGAACCTTGGCCTGCCGGGCCCGCGAATGCCTCAGCAAGCCGAAATGCGCTGCAATGATGCGCAAAATCCCATTCTTCTCCAGCTCAAGTTCCGCCACCAAGGCACCACGCGGCTCCAGGCCCGGGAGATCGATCTGGTGAATGTCGCGCACGACACCCTTTTTGAAAAGCACGACATTGCCGTGCCAACCATGTGCTTTGGCCATTCCGCTGATCGGAACGGGTACAAGACCTGTCTCGCGCTCGAGGCGTCCAAGATCGAGGATGCCGGTGCGCTCGCCGAAGCGCGTATCGGCTTCCTGTAGCGCGATCACATCGGCATCGATCTCGTGGATAACCCGGCTTGTGCGTTCAGGATCAAAGCGACGGTCGATGCCAACACACTTGTGCACGTTGTATGTCGCGATCAAAGTACCTTCGCGCCGGTCGGATGGCTGATGATCCAGTCGCTTCTTCCTGTCGCGAATTGACGCCACGATGCTGGCGCGCAGGCTTCGCTTCGAATTCTTCTCCATCAGACCTGAATCCAACTATCTTCCGTTTTCACACAAAAGCTCTACCGATAAGTATAGGCGCTTGGCCCAATCAGACTATCGCGACGGGCAAATATTTCGACGAGACCAAGCAAAGTTCATGGCCGAGACGGAGTTCATCACAAATAGGGAGATCCAAGCCACAGTATCTTCTCCAACAGGCGAAGCGCGAAAGGTCGGTTCCGAAGCCCCTCCAAAGTCACCGCCGAAGCGGTTTCAATTGCCGCATCGATATGTTCGTCGATTTCGCTCGCGAACTCCTCGTTCAGAACCTCCATATCAACCTCGAAATTCAAGCGAAGAGATCTAGGATCGATGTTCGAGGAACCGACATAGGCCCATTGGCCATCGATGGTGAGAAGTTTAGAGTGGTTGAATGGGCCAGTGGCTCGCCAGATCCGGCAATAGTTCTTGAGCATCTGGTCGAACTGAGCGGTCATGGCGCGATCGACCAGGAGTAGGTTGTTTGTTGCAGGAACCACAATGTCGACACTGACGCCGCGCCTGGCCGCGGTGCTCAATGCACTGATAAGTTCGCGGTCGGGAAGAAAGTAAGGCGACATGATTTTGATGGAATCGCGGGCCACCGAAAACGCGCCCATAAGCATCTTATGATTAGTCTCAAGGCGTCTATCGGGGCCAGATGCGACAACGCGCATAAACACCGGATCGCCAGGATTCCGGTCTGGCGGGACCATTGCCCACGTGTCGCCGTCTAGATTCTCACCGGTTGCAAAACGCCAGTCGTCCGCGGCGATATGAAAAAGATCAGCGACCACGGGACCTTCAACGACGAAATGCGTGTCCCGCGCAAATGAATCGCCGCTGATCTCCTTTGTAAAGCCTTCGCGAATATTCATTCCGCCTGTAAAGGCGACTTTGCCATCGACGACGAGAATTTTACGGTGGGTCCGCAAATTTGCGTAAGGCAAACGCAGCCCAATGATCACATTGCCGTTGAAGACGGCAACGGGAACATTGGCTTCCGAAAAATATCCAAGGATGCTCGGAACAGAATAACGCGCGCCCACGGCATCAATCAAAACACGCACTTCCACGCCTCGAGCTACGGCTTCTTTCAAGGCTTCGGCGAACCGCAATCCTATGACGTCGCGATCGAAGATATAAGTTTCAAGCAAAATCGAGCGCGTAGCTTCTTTGATCGCTGACAACATTGCAGAATATGCGTCATCTCCCGTTTCGAGGAGATCTATGGAATTTCCCGTTGTCAGCGGGCTGCGCGCGACGCGATCGCCCAGTGTTTGGAGAGCGGCGAAACGGCGGCCAAAACGGCTTATGACAGCGTCTTGCTCTGCATTGAAGGTTTCGATCTCTGTGAGACCTACGGAAGACAACAGCGCCTCGCGGCGTAAACTCAACGAGGCGCGCCTTATCCGATTAATGCCCGCGATGGCATACAAAGACGCGCCAATAAGGGGCGATAGAATGATGACCCCGACCCAACCGATGGCGGCGCGTACTTCTTCCTTCGTCATAGCGGCGTGAATCGCAGCCGCCGCTCCCATCAAGACTGAAAGGCTGAACAAGATGAAAGGCCAGTAGTTTGAAAGCATATCGATCATGAGGCTGACTTTGAGGGACGACGTGCAGCACTTAGAGCATGCGATGGCGCTTCCAATAGGTCACCTCTAAACCCTTACCAGATCAAGTCACTTTCAAGGCGATTGATTGCAGGAAAATGCGACCGTCGCAAACTGCCTTTTCATCAGCAAGAGTGCGCTTAAAGCAACGTCGAGCGAATTTGGAGAAGTGGGAAATATGTTGAAGCGAAAACATGTTAACGGTCAGAGGTTATGTGACCGTTTATCGCGTTATTCTCCAGTAAGGGCAGACAAGGTTGCTGGTGCGATAATATATGAAGCGCGAATATGCGGTGAATATCCGGTGTCCTGGTCGGTGGAGGCCATTTTGGCGGCAACTTTTTCTTCTAATCCGAGTGCACTGCACAAACCTTAGGCGACTAATTTACGTGGAAAATCCATGATTTAGGAGGAACCTTCCTCTTTTCCGTGCGTTCTATATTCGTTGCGGGAGAACGTGAAATGGAAAATAGAGAAGAGTGGATCCAAAGGCGTGCCTATGCGCTTTGGGAACAAGCAGGCAGACCGGTAGGAAAAGATGTAGAGCATTGGCAGCAGGCAAATTTAGAGCGCGACGCACTTGAGCGAAGTGCCGCGTCCGTGGACGGTGGAGAAGTGACAACACGCATTCGAGACAGATTAGCGCTCGTCGTCACTGCCTCACGCAAACCGCCAATGGATCGTGTTCGGCTGAGGAAATCAGCCTAAGCGAACGACCAGCAGCGATGTGCGATCAACGCATCGCTGCTTTATAAAATCCTCATGGAATAGCAGTAGGAAAATATGGAACGGGACACTGCCCTCACGCTGAGGGCTGGCGGAGGCGAAGTTTATGAAAAGCTATCTGGATGACATTATAGCTTGCTTCCGAACCGCAGGCGTCGCCCCACGTCTGATCTGGGCGTGACGTAACCATGTTCGCTCTCACAATCGCTCTTGTCGCCTATGCTCTACTCGCTGTAGCGCTCGTTGTTGTCGTCGATAAGATTGTCTGTCACCTATTTCGCGATGAGCATCCCGGCCGAGCCCCTCTCCCTCCCCTCCCGACAGCCACAAGCCTATATGACCCAATTGAAAAATAGGTCTGTAGCGAGTTGCATTCCGCGCATCAGCGCCATGATTGAGCGAAAGCTTTGCCAATAGTTCAATCCCTTGAGGCTGAGCTCTGACAACCCGCATAAACGCGGTTGAAGTCGTCTCTTTGCGCTTATCGCTAATAAACATCCCTCTGCCGTCCTAAAGCCTAGGGCATCATTATGAATAACTTGTTCTGTGCAAAAAGTATTTTATGCTTTATAGAGTGTTAATCATCGACAAATACTGACATTTATATAATATTACGCAAAACTTTATTGGAAGCCATTCTGCCGAATGTTGAAACGCATCGAGCGTCGTAACGCAAAACTTGGAATGTTTATCCACGATCCGCATCTACCTAGATTAGATCGGTGGGTTGGTGGATTTTTGCTTACGACCAATCAAGACCTTGAAAGAGTACAAAGGAGCAATCTCGAGACGGTTGTCATCGATACCGGTCTTGGCATGGATGTCGAAGATTATCGCGCGTCGACAACGGCCCCCACGGTTTGGTTGCAGAGCGAAAGCCACATCGATCTCTTGGGAGCTGCAAAGGCACGGGTACGCGCACTGTTTGCAGATGCTCGACTGGGCGTCTCGTCTTTTGACGAAGCCGACAGTGCGGTGAGAGCAATTTATCGCTCGATCTTAGCAGATCCCACCGCGTTGATCGAAATGAGTAGGGTAAAGGACGATGAAGATGATCTTCAGCGTCATTCCATGGCCGTGAGCGGATTGATGATGCAATTCGCGGAATTTCTGGACCTCGCCCCGCCCACAGTGCAGGTCCTCGGAGTTGGCGGCTTGCTTCACGACATTGGCAAGATCTATTTGTCTTCAGATATCCTGGCAAAAACGGCTGCTCTTACCGAGGAAGAACGAAACGCAATCGCGCTTCATCCGCAAAGAGGTCATGATCTTTTAGCGCAAGACCCAACCATGCCCGAACTTGTTCTCGATATTTGCCTCCATCATCATGAGAAGCTGAACGGCGCGGGCTATCCGCACGGATTGAAAGCCGGTGAGATTAGCTTGGCGGTCCAGATTGCAACGCTTTGCGATGTCTATGAAGCGCTGACCAGCAAGAGATCCTATAAACCGGCATGGAGCTCTGCAGACGCATTATCGTCAATGTCTCAAACACTAGACTATTTTGACGAAGAGCTGTTCAACCAATTTAGACTCTTTGTGAAACAGACGTTCTTCAACCAGGACACTAAGAACACTGCCGCTTGCCTTTAGCCGCTTTAGCCTTGGAAGGTTTACGGACAGAGATCGCGCGTTTGGTTTGGGGCAGGCAGTGGCCCCACATTTCTGATGCATACGGCTATTGATCGACAGGAAGGGCTCGCTGCGATTGCCGCAACCGGCAAGCGCCCGTTCTTGCTGGCAAGAACGGGCACCCTGTCACGGATGATTGCGTGAGTTTCGTTTACTCAATTCGTATTGAACTTACGAACTTCCATGAAATTGACGGCTGACCCGCTGAAACGGGCGGGATCAAATGACGCCGTCTTGGTGAAGCCCTCCGCATAGACCGTTTTCGGCTGAGCGCGCATTGCGCTGCTAACGAAACGAGGAGCTTTCACGGGCTTCGTAACCATCTCCATTCGGGCGTTTGTCAGAGCCCATTGGGAAATCATCTTCTCCGTCAGCTTCGGCTCGCCGCGAACGGTCGCACGGGCAGCTTCCGCTTCCACGGCCTCGTGCTCGGTTGGACGCCCACCCTTTGCAGGCATTCCTTGGGCAAGAGGCGTTGGCGCTTCCTTCGGCATGTCAAACGCATCGCCAAAGTTCGGCGACTTCGTAGACGGCGCCAGTGCAGCAACCTGCATAGGAGGTTGTGCCGGTGTGGCGGGCTGTGGTGGCGTCACAGGTTGAGCTGACGGCATAGGCTGTACTTGCGGCCGTTCTGCTGGCATCGCAGCCTGGATGGCCATCGCAACATCACTCGTCTCCTGCTTCGGCGTTTGTTCGTTCGCCATTGCAGTTACCATAGCAGGCGAAAGGCTACCTTGTTGTGGCTTCAGAGCATTTTGGCTTTCAGTCTGATCCTTCACATCAGCAGCAGCCAACAACTTCTCCGCCAGCTCAGGACGGTCGGCAGGCACGGGAACAGCAGCGAGCTGTGGATCAGGCGCTTCTGCGTCGCCTGGAGAACGCCGGTTGATCAACGAGGGAACTGGCACGCGGTAGCTGCTCAAATCCGCAAATTGCTGGTTTGCCGATGCAGCCTGATCCTGCGTGACTGCAGCAAGCGCTTGCTGAGCCGCATTACCAGATTGAGAAGGCGCCAATGCCGTAGCAACTTCGCTGCCTGCCGGTTGACCTGCAAATGCGGGGCGAACTTGAGGAATGGGCGCCGCAATGCTGGCTACTTCAGGCTCAGCCGGCTCTGCTGCCGGTGCCGCGGCAGGCGCTTCCGGCTTGCTCGGCGTTGCACGGGCCACAGCAACAGGTGCTGCAGAAGATGGTGTCGAATCTTCTGCGCTATCCTCAGCATCATCTTCACCGCCGCCCCCAAACAGCATGGATAAGAGGGTCCTGGACTTTCCGACGCGGCTAGACGACGAGCCACTGTAGGCCCCGCTGCTTGCAACTTCAATTTCAGATGCATTCACACGCCGTTTGTAGTCCGCAACGGCTTGGTCATAACCAGGCAACGGCTTCCCGTCGGCCGGAAGGTGCAGAGTATTGCCATTCGGGAACAGACGAACCAGCTCGTCACGGCTCATGCGAGGCCAGGAGCGAACACCGCCGACATCCATATGAACGAATGGCGATCCCGAGCGTGGGTAGAAACCAACACCGCCAACCTGAAGCTTCATACCAATTTCGCGGAGTTTGGCGAGTTTGACGTCGGGAATGAAGAAGTCCATTGCCTTGCCAAGCATATGCTGGCTCTTCTCGGCAACGCCCGAATTACGGGACCGGTTCTTGAGCATGGCATTTGTCGAGGGAGACCGGAACCCGCAGACGACATTGATATATTCGGATGAGCCGCTCTGACGATAGACCTCCCAGATCAGGTCGAAGAGCCGAGGATCCATTTTCGTGGGCTGATTCTTTCGCCAGTCACGCAAAAAGCGGTTCAGTTGCTCCAAACCCTTCGGGTCGAATTTTCCGTTGCGCTTGTAGGTGATGATCGCTTTTTCGCCAGTGTGGACGAAATAAAGCTTCAGGCTGCGGGTTTCCCCTGCCGCCTCCGATTGGGTCCCGACGAAAACGGGAGAGGACACAGCAAATAGAATAAGCGCTGCCGCCGCTGTTCTTGCCGCCTTTTTGCACAGGTCGGCGCAACGGGCGCGCCAGCTCAAGCTTGAAGGTCTTTTATTCCCATTCATATCCGGCAACACAAATCCCCGTAGACGCCCTACCTTGCCAATCAATGACTGCACAATGCGGTCGCACGATGGCAAAAATGCCACAGCGGTGCAACCTTTTCCTTACAGGGTGAACATCGCCCTAACAAGTGGTTACCGTCTCGTAACAGAACATAGTTTCCGGATTCTTAAGCTATTTCATATCGAAACAGCAAAACGAAACGGCGCGAACCCGAAGAACGCGCCGTTTCGAAGTTGTGAATGTACGATTTCTACGCAGCATCCTTGAGCGGATTGTCCGGATCGATTCCGTAGTCTTTCAGTTTTCGGTAGAGAGTCGAGCGACCGATTCCCAATTTGCGTGCAACCTGGCTCATCTGGCCGCGGTAAAATTTCAAGGCAAAGCGGATCAGTTCTTCCTCAACATCCGCCAGCTTTCGAACTTCCCCCGACGGCCCCACGCTGGAAATCGAATTCTCCGACGCTTCAGTAGATGCGGCAGGGTCGTTGATCAAATGCTCCGATCGTCGATCCTCTTCTTCCAGCACGCGCATTTCAGCATCGCGACCGCGGTTATCGGCAACGAGGGCAAGATGATCGACGACGTCGTAATCCCCAAGTTGTGCGCCGATCTGCGGGAAGTCGGCTTCGGTGAGTTCCATATCCTCGGAAAGAACCACAGCACGGAAAATTGCATTTTCCAACTGGCGAATGTTTCCTGGCCAGTCGTAGGCCGTCAGAAGCGCCAGCGCTCCGGCGCTGACAGTCATACGCCGCCCGCCCTTCTGCTCTGCAGCGAAGCGCTCGGTAAAGACCCGCACCAGATGCGGAATGTCTTCCTTGCGCTTGCGCAGCGAGGGAATGGTGATCGGAAAAACGTTGAGGCGGTAATAGAGGTCTTCGCGGAAGCGTCCGTTCTTCACTTCCTTGATCAGATCTTTGTTGGTCGCGGAGATCAAACGGACATTGACCTTCTGCGCAACGCGTGCGCCAACCGTTTCGATTTCGCCCTGCTGGACGGCGCGAAGAAGTTTCACTTGCACCTCAAGCGGCAGATCGCCGATCTCGTCAAGGAAGATCGTCCCGCCATCGGCTTCCATGAACTTACCGACATGACGCTCGCCTGCCCCGGTAAAGGCACCCTTTTCGTGGCCAAATAGAATGCTTTCGACCAAATTGCCGGGTATCGCTCCGCAATTGACGGTGATGAAGGGCTTGCCGGCCCGATCGCTGGCGGATTGGATCGCCCTTGCCACGAGCTCCTTGCCGACGCCAGATTCGCCTTCAAGAACCACGGGTATGTTCGATTGTGCGGCTCGCTGGGCAAGATCGATCACCCGCAGCATGGCTGGGCTTGCCGAAACGATGTCGCCAAAGCCGACCGATGACGGGCGACCTTTACGTCCAGCCCGAGCCCGGCTTTCGCGCTGATCGACCCGAAGCGCGTTGCTGATCGATGTTGTAATCCGCTCAGGTGATACGGGCTTGACGACAAAATCGAAGGCGCCGGCGCGCATGGCCTGCACAACCGTCTCGATTCCGCCCTGCCCCGTCTGCACGATAACAGGAATGCTGGTGCCGAAACCGTTCAGCGCTTGCAGAAATTCAATGCCCGTCATTTCGGGCATCATCAGATCCAGCACGATCACGTTGTAGATATCGTGGCCGCGCTTGACCATTTCCAATCCGATGCGGCCGTTTTCGGCCTGATGCACGACGTGGCCGCTGCGCTCGATGGCGCTCCTCAGAAGCCTACGTTGTACTGGATCGTCTTCGACGACCAAAATCTGGGCTGCGCCCTTGAGCTCGCTAAAACCGGTCATGGATGCCTCACCTCATGCGAAACCTGACCCGCAATCTGTCATCAAGGCTTGAACATCCAGTTTTGAGAAACAATCGTATTTTAACTTTTGTGACGAATTCAGCAAAAGCGCTAAAGTGTCTTGTCAGGCAGCCTTGAACCGGTCGATCAGCAGGCCTAAACAAAGCACCCGACCTCGATCAGACTGAAAAGGACGCCGATGAAAACCTCGTTCTTCAACCCGAACGTTCTCCATTCGGCGAGCACCTCGTCATCGTCGAACGGCAAGGCCGCCCTCACCGACTTGCCAACGTGGCGGCTTCAAGATCTTTATCCCTCGTCCGATTCTCCAGAATTCAAAGGCGATCTCGCTCGCGCGCTCGAAGACGCGCGCAATTTCGAGACAAAATGGAAGGGACGACTTTCCGAAGCTGCCGGAAAGACTGGGCCGGATGGTCTTGGAGAAGCGATCAAGGAATATGAGGCTCTCGACGATCTTGTCGGCCGCATCGGCTCATTTGCAGGGCTCACCTACTTCTCCAACACCACCGACCCTGCGAACGGCAAGCTTTATGGTGACGTGCAGGCGAAAATCACCGACCTGTCGGGAAACCTGCTTTTCTTCGCCTTGGAGCTTAATCGGATCGCCGATGAGGTCATTGATCAATGCCTTCAGCGAGATCCCGCGGCCGCCCATTATCGCCCTTGGATCCTCGACCTGCGCAAGGACAAGCCATACCAGTTGGACGACAAGCTCGAGCAGCTCTTCCTTGAAAAGTCGATGACCAGCGCGGCCGCTTTCAATCGGCTGTTCGACGAGACTTTAGCAGAGCTTCGCTTCAATCTTGACGGCGAACAATTGCCGCTCGAAATGACGCTGAACAAGCTTCAAGATCAAAATCCCGATGAACGGCGCAAGGCAGCGGAGGCACTTACTCAAACATTCAACGCCAATTTGCGGATCTTTACGCTGATTACCAATACGCTGGCGAAAGACAAGGACATTGCAGACCGTTGGCGCGGCTTTGAAGATATCGCTGACAGTCGTCACCTTGCCAATCGTGTCGAGCGAGAGGTGGTCGACGCACTCGCTACTGCTGTAAAGGCAGCTTATCCGAGATTATCGCATCGTTACTATGCGATGAAAGCGAAGTGGCTCAAAATGGATGTTCTGGACTACTGGGACCGAAATGCGCCTCTGCCGGAGACGCCCGACGCCCTGATTACCTGGGATGATGCACAAAAAACCGTCCTTGATGCCTATCATGGCTTTGCGCCGGATATGGCAGCCATCGCCAAGCGTTTCTTTGATGAAGGCTGGATCGATGCGCCGGTTCGTCCGGGTAAAGCGCCTGGCGCCTTTGCCCATCCGACCGTTCCTTCCGCCCATCCTTATGTTCTCGTGAATTATCTCGGAAAGCCGCGTGACGTGATGACGCTTGCGCACGAGCTAGGCCATGGGGTTCATCAGGTATTGGCCGGGGGCCAAGGCGCATTGATGTGCCAGACGCCGCTGACGCTTGCCGAAACAGCCTCGGTTTTCGGCGAAATGCTGACGTTCCGCGCTCTTCTCGACAAGACGGAAAGCCCACGCGAGCGAAAAGCAATGCTTGCGCAAAAAGTCGAAGACATGATCAACACGGTCGTGCGACAGATCGCCTTTTACGAGTTTGAACGCAAGGTGCATACGGCGCGCAAGGACGGAGAGCTAACCGCGGAGGCCATCGGCCAGTTATGGATGTCGGTCCAAGCTGAGAGCCTTGGTCCCGCCATACGCCTATCTGAGGGTTACGAAACCTTCTGGACCTACATCCCCCACTTCATTCACTCGCCATTCTACGTCTATGCCTATGCCTTTGGCGACTGCCTGGTGAACTCTCTTTATTCCGTCTATCAGAATGCGGCGGAGGGCTTCCAGGAAAAGTATTTCGAGCTTTTGAAGGCAGGCGGATCGAAGCACTATGCCGAATTGCTAAAGCCATTCGGGCTCGACGCCAGCGATCCGTCCTTCTGGAGCAAAGGGCTGTCGATGATCGAGGGATTGATTGACGAGTTGGAAGCGCTCGATGGTCAACCCGCCTGAGTGTCAGGCATCCGGCGTGAACGGTGTTCTTTTCAGCGATGACGTCGCTGGAAAAAGAATGCTGTTTACGGATCCGGTCGAGAAAATTGTCGCGATGAAAGGCGCCGATGTGGTGCCGGCACTTCATCGTCTGGACGAAGTGCGTCGACGCGGCCTTTGGGCAGCCGGTTATCTATCCTACGAAGCCGGCTTCGTTTTCGAAGAAAAGCTCGCCCCACTCATTGAGAACGGCCGTCAGACTCCTCTTCTGTCTTTTGGTGTCTTCGAAGCGCCGCAGCCTGATGATCATGCTCTGGCGCTGCCGGGTGATAGACGAAATGACGATCAGTTTCTTTCGGAACCACAAGCGCTGTGGTCATTCAAACAGTATCGTCAGCGTTTTGAACTCCTCCACCGCCACCTGATGCAGGGGGACTGTTATCAGGCCAACTTGACGATGCCGATTAGAGCGCGTTGGCAAGGCGATCCGCTGGCGGCATTTTGGGCGCTCGCCAAGCGGCAACCGGTTCGCTACGCAGCCTATGTAGACCTTGGGGGTCCGATCATTCTCTCCCGGTCACCGGAATTGTTCTTTCGCACTGATGAAGCGGGCTGGATCGAAACAAAGCCGATGAAAGGCACAGCTCGCCGCGGCGGCACTGAAGAAGAAGACGCGGCGATCATAACCAGCATGCGCGATGATCCCAAGACACAAGCCGAAAACCGGATGATCGTCGACCTACTGCGCAATGACATGTCGTTGATTGCCAAGACCGGAACCGTTGAGGTCCCGCAACTTTTCGCCATCGAGACCTATCCAACGCTCCATCAAATGGTCAGCACTGTTCAGGCACGGTTGCGCAATGACCTATCTATCAAGGATATATTTGCCGCGCTCTTTCCCTGCGGATCGATCACTGGCACTCCGAAAATGAGTGCAATGCGCATTCTTCATCGGCTTGAGCGGGCCCCGCGCAATGTCTATTGCGGTGCAATCGGCATGATGTCGCCGACGGGTGCAATGCGGTTTTCTGTAGCCATCCGGACGATCAGCCTTTTCGAGGACGGCCATGCGGTGTTCAATGTTGGTGGCGGTATCGTCCTCGACTCCACTGTAGAGGCTGAATATGCAGAGTGCCTGTTGAAGGCCCGCTTCGCGATTGGCGATCAAACGATCACAACACCGACCGCTGAAGGAACCGAGCCGAAATGTTGATTATCTCACTGACATATCTGAAGAGCACAGAAGAGGCAGACCGCTTCATGCAAGGCCACATGGAGTGGGTCAAGCGCGGCTATCTGGAAAAGGGTTTTATCGCCTCAGGGCGAAAAGTGCCGAGGACCGGCGGCGTTATCCTAGCGAAAGGCAACAAAGAGGATATTCAGGCTTACCTCGATATCGACCCCTTTGCGACAGAAGGCATTGCATCTTACGATGTTGTGGAAGTTGACATCACGACAGTAACTGAAGGCTTTGAACAGCTTAGGTCCTAAGAGAAAAAGACGATCTTCTTCCGTAATGTCGCACGGACCTTTACGAAGGCAAAGCGGAGATAACGACCTCATCCTAAAAAAATACGGCGGAGATGTCCCCGCCGCACCGTCATAAATGCCGGAGCAAGGTCTACAGTTGGCGACCTTGCTGTTCCGCCTGTAGCCTTGCTTGGCGTAACCGCTCATTCTTTTCTCGGCGCAACCGCTGTTCACGATCAATCGCGTCTTTCGCAATCTTAGATGTTCGCTCAAAGGCTGCGCGACGATCTGCGATCGTGCTTTTTGTCCTGACAGCTTGTTCTTCTGATGTCGGAGTCCCAGGAATAGACCGTCTCAAGCCTGCTTCGTCTTGTTCCTGGGTCTTGCGTTGCTCAAAATTAACCGCCGGATCTACGCTCAAGCGGCGGTCAGTGTCTCTGGTATCAGTCATGAGAGCCCCTTTCTGAGAGAAGAAACGCATGACGCTGCAAAAAGATGCAGCTCGCCGCACAAGGACTGATCCATTTTTCTACATTTGCTCAAACTTTCCGCACTTTGTTCGATAACGAACTCGCAGACGCCCTTGCACCAATAACCAATTGATTCCGTACAGGTTGCTTTACTGGCACCTGATGACGCTCAGATTTTATCTTGGTCGACTTGGCTAAAGCGCAATGCTCGACCGTCTCCAGCGACGATCATAGTCATATCGCGCTCCAACTCGTCTCTATCATCGACCCCGCGGAGCAGCCGCCCCGAAAGCGGGTCAAAGCGGCCCGCAGCGATATCGGCAATGAGGGCGGCCGCTCGGGAGGGCGGCACATTGACACCCTGCTCGAACAATGTCTGGATTGCCGGCAAAAAGCGCTTGCCAGCCTCGGAATTAAGCTGCAGTTCGGTCATCGCCGTTCTTACAAGCCCCGGATCGACCGCAAAGGCAAAGATGCCGCGTTCTGCAGTCGTGTCGTTCAAGCATTCAGTAAAGCGCATGATCGCAGCCTTGCTGGATGCATAGCCCGATCCATGGGGAAAACTGTTGCCTGTCCCGCCACCAACGAGGTTGACGATCCGCCCTTCTGCCGCTTCTATCATTGCAGGGATGGCAGCGTGACAGGAATTGAATGTCCCCCGCACGTTGATTTCAACATCTTTCCACCATATGTCGGGATCGCATTCCCAGATCGGGCCGAACGCGTTGAAGGCACCGTGATTGTTAACGAGGATGGAAATGCGGCCAAGCCTTCGTGCAATCTCGTTGTAAGCAGTCTCGACGGCATGTCGATCAATCAGATCGACCGGAAAGGCTTCTGCCAAACCGCCCGCTTTCTCGATCATCGATACTGTTTCGCCGAGTTCGTGACCATTCCTGGAGATGACCGCCACTTTTGCGCCGTCAGTCGCGAGATGAAGTGCAATTTCCCGGCCGATCCCTCGACCAGCGCCAGTCACCGCGGCCACTTTATCTTTCAACCTCATGTCATCGCCTCCCTGCACGGTCATGAGCCACGTAATCGGTATTGGATGGATGCGCCCTCAAAGCACAACCAAGCGAACCTTAGTCGGTGAGGAATAGTTCCTCGACGCATCGCGCGATCCGCGAGCGCCGAATTTTCCACCGTCAGTTATGGTAGGTTAACCGGCACGTCATGTTCAAGGCTCTGTTTGTTGACGGCCTTACGGTGAAAAATGAACAAGCCTGCAAGGATGATCACGGCCGAGCCGACGATCATTTGCACATCCGGCACATCATTGAAGAAAACGAAACCGAAAATGATTGCCCATAAGAGCAACGTATATTGAATAGGCGCGAGCAGGGACGCCGGCGCGAGCTTGAGTGATCGCGTGATCAGCATATGCGCGGCACTGGCAACGACGCCGAGCGCTACCATGCCGCAAACATCAAGCAAGGACGGCGTGCGCCAGTGACCGATACTAAAGATAATACCGATCAGAAGCGCGCCGAGCGTTTGCCAGCTTACCAGGGTAACATCCGAGGTTCGCCGAAGATAACGCCCAAGGACGAGCGTCAACGCAAAGGCAAGACTGCCGACCAGGCCGAAAATCGAGGCAAAGGACAACATGGCCGATGAGGGACGCAAAGCGATAATAACGCCGATGAAGCCGATCAGGACAGCCAGCCATCTTCGCCATCCCATTTTCTCATCGAGCAGAAGGTGCGAGAGAGCAGCAACGTATATCGGTCCGGCCATATAGAAGGTCATCACGTCCGCAAGCGGCAGGTACGCAACGGCAGCGTAAAAAAACCCCACATCGATGGTCGACAATATGACCCGCAAAATATGGAGAGAGGGGCGCTCAACATGAACCAGAGCACGCATATCCTGCCGAGCGATCATCGGCGCAAGCACCAGGAAGGCGCCCAGCGAACGGATCACAAGAACTTGGCCGACGGAAAAGCTTGCGACCAGCCATTTCCCCATCGCATCATTAAGCGAAAATAGAAAATCGCCAAGCAACATCAGACCGACGCCCAACGCCACCGCATTGGCCGTGGTCGAAACTTCCTTTGACCCCACATACCCCTCCCGGCGCGCGGTTCGTCCAGATGTCCGGACGAAGGCGCTCCAAAACATATTCGCTGATCGGTCTTTTCGAGCATCAGCTATGATTCCCTACAGGATGCTTTAATTCATTTTCTGCTCGAAAGCATGCACTTGCGTAGAACGAACAAAATTCGGGGCTTAAGCTCGCCGCGGATGTGCTCACATATCTTGGCGCTCGGGAGCAAGGACGGTCCTACCGATGGCTTGACGAAAAAGATCGCGCTTACAGGTTTGGTTGGGAAATGGAGAACAAAATGACGAAACGTATCGTTTTTACAGGCGGCAGCGGAAAAGCAGGTCGCCACGCAGTGCCGCACCTCATCGAAAAGGGCTATGCGGTTCTCAATGTCGATTTGAAGCCGCTTGACCATCCTCAAGTCAACACGCTGGTGGCGGACCTGACCGACAGCGGCCAGGTGTTCAATGCGCTGACAACCCATTTTGGCTTTGATGGCTATAATGACGGCGCACCGCCCTCAGCACCCGATGCCGTAGTGCATTTTGCTGCCATTCCGCGTGTGATGATCGAGCCGGACAACGCGACATTTTCCAAGAACGTCGTCAGCACCTACAATGTCATCGAAGCGGCAATGAAGCTCGGCGTGCGCAAGGTGATCATTGCCTCGAGCGAAACAACTTACGGCGTCTGCTTTGCAGAGGGCGATAAGGACTTCCATTCTTTCCCACTCGAGGAAGATTACGATGTGGACCCTATGGACAGCTACGGTCTTTCCAAGGTCGTAAACGAGAAAACCGCCAGGGCCTTTGCGATGCGTTATGGCGCGGATATTTACGCCTTACGGATCGGCAACGTGATTGAGCCGCATGAATACGCCAAATTCAATGACTTCCTCGCTGATCCTCCATCACGCAAGCGAAACGCCTGGAGCTATATCGACGCACGCGATCTTGGTGAGATCGTCCATCTTTGTCTGCAAAAAAGCGGCTTAGGCTATCAGGTATTCAATGCCGTGAACGATACAATCACAGCAGATCTGCCGACGACTGAATTCCTTGCAAAATATTGCCCGAATACGCCGGTTCTACGGGAAATGGGTACCGACGAGGCACCGCTGTCCAATCGTAAGGCGCGCGAAGTTCTCGGCTTCAAGGAAGCCCATCCCTGGAAAAAATACGTGAAACGCTGAAGGCTCGATTGCGATCCTGATCAATGTCGAACCGATCATAGTGGCGCATCCTTAATGCGCCACTTTTTAAAGGGCGATGCTTAGCTTCAGGACGATGCGCAAGCCACTTCTTTGATCGGGCTTTCGACGCTGCTCTGTCTGTAATATCCCTATAAAGAGGAACTGCTAAATCCGCATCGCCACGATTTGCGGGACCTTTGCAATGTTGGCAGAGAGGTCTTTGCAGGTCATTGTCGTAAACGCTCTTTATTGTGACGCGGTTTTATGGTTAGAGCCGGTCAACTTTAGCGAAAAATGCGCCACGTTCCGTGCGTGGAGCACCTTCGTCGTCCAGACAGGAGAAAAGAATGACGCAAGAAAATCATCCGGTATATGCCGAAATAACAGGACCGATCGTCATGATCGGCTTTGGCTCCATCGGTCGCGGAACCTTGCCGCTGATCGAGCGCCATTTCAAGTTCGACAAAAACCGGTTGGTCGTCATTGATCCGCGTGAAGAACCCTCCGACATGGAAATTCTGGCTAAGCATGGCGTGCGCCATATCAAAGAGCACGTCACGAAGGAGAACTACAAGGAACTGCTGAAGCCGCTTCTCACGGAAGGCGAAGGTCAGGGCTTTTGCGTCAACCTTTCGGTCGACACCTCCTCGCTCGACATCATGAAGTTCTGCCGCAAGCTCGACGTGCTTTACATCGATACCGTGGTCGAGCCCTGGCTCGGTTTTTACTTCGACAAGAATATGAAGAACGAAGAGCGCACCAACTATGCGCTGCGTGAAACCGTTCGTCATGAAAAGAAGAAGAATGCAGGCGGCACGACGGCCGTCTCCTGCTGCGGCGCAAATCCAGGCATGGTGTCCTGGTTCGTCAAGCAGGCGCTCGTCAACCTTGCGAACGATATCGGGCTCAAGTTCGAAGAGCCGGATCAGAACGATCGCGAAGGTTGGGCCAAGCTGATGAAAAAGGTCGGCGTCAAGGGCATCCATATCGCCGAACGCGACACGCAGCGCACCAAGCATCCGAAGCCACTCAACGTCTTCTGGAACACCTGGTCTGTCGAAGGCTTCATCTCGGAAGGTTTGCAGCCGGCAGAACTTGGCTGGGGCACCCATGAGAACTGGATGCCGAAGAACGCCAAGAAGCATAAGAAGGGTTCCAAGGCCGCGATCTATCTGGAACAGCCCGGTGCGAATACCAGAGTTCGCTCATGGTGCCCCACGCCTGGCCCACAATACGGCTTCCTCGTAACGCACAACGAATCCATTTCCATCGCCGACTATTTCACGGTTCGCGATAAGGACGACAACGTTACATTCCGTCCAACCTGCCATTACGCTTATCATCCAGCCAACGACGCCGTCTTGTCGCTGCACGAAATGTTCGGCAACGGCGGTAATGCCCAGCCGGTTCATCACGTTCTCAATGAAGACGAATTGGAAGACGGTATCGACGAATTGGGTGTTCTGCTCTACGGGCATGACAAAAACGCTTACTGGTACGGCTCGCGCCTCTCGGTCGAAGAGACCCGCCGCATTGCTCCTTACCAGAACGCAACTGGCCTGCAGGTGACGTCTGCTGTCCTGGCCGGCATGGTCTGGGCGCTTGAAAATCCCAAAGCCGGGATCGTTGAAGCCGACGAAATCGACTACAAACGTTGCCTTGAAGTCCAGCTTCCCTATCTCGGACCTGTCGAAGGTCATTATACGGATTGGACCCCGCTGGATGGCCGTCCGGGCCTGTTTCCCGAGGATCTCGACGAAAGCGATCCCTGGCAGTTCCGCAACATTCTGGTTCGGTAAGAATCGAACACAGCCCGTATTGAACAGAAGAATGAGGCCCGCTTCCCGCGGGCCTCTTGCGTTGGCAGGGCATTTTTGTAACGCTTTCTTTATAAATTTCTTATTGACGCCGGAAGCCTTGCCTTGCCCACAACTGCGCGCCATGGTTCGCCGGAAACTTAAATATCTGCTCAAGCAGCCGGGAGACTTTTATGAGATTGAGAACCGCCGTCGTTCTTATAGGTTCAGCAACAGCCCTTGCGGCCTGCGTCAGCTCTAATCCGCGTCCGATTCCGGTCACGGCCAGTCCCGTCCAGCCGACGGGGGTCGAGGGCGAGTGGGTCGACAAGAACGGGATCGTTTCGACCTTCCAGGGCGGCAACTTCACGACGCGCACCACCGATACCAATCAAATGCTGGCATCCGGTAATTATGTCAGCCTGTCTCCGACGCTTGTCGAAATCAATGTGACCTCGCTCTTGCGCAAGACGCAGTCGAAGGTCAATTGTGCGCTGGTCAGCCAGCAACAGCTTAACTGCACGCCTGACAGCGGACCGCAATTCTCACTCACGCGCCGCATGCACGCCGGCTGATGCTCTGTCGGTTTTCAGTGACGCAGGTCATCACTGCCGACATCGCGGCAATCCATCTCATGCCATGATAAAGCGCCTTCGGGCGCTTTTTTCGTTTTCCCTTGGAAAGACGAAGAAGTGTCACAGCTTCTTCTTCCAATTATTCGAAATTGCCAGAGGGCGCATGAAGCGAGTAGGCTGCACGTTCCGGCAGTTTCAATCAGGAGAAAGAAATGGCGCGATCTTTTCGATTTGGGGTAATGACTGCATCGATCCTGGCTTTGTCCGCAGGCGCAGCCTTTGCCGACTACCAGTTGAACATCCTGCACATCAATGACTTCCATTCGCGGATCGAGTCGATCAACAAGTACGACTCAACCTGCTCGCAAGAGGAAGAAAACAAGAAAGAATGCTTCGGCGGTATCGCGCGCATCAAAACCGCGATCGACCAGCGCCGCCAGGCGCTCGCCGGACAAAACGTGCTGACCCTCAACGCTGGCGACAATTACCAGGGTTCTTTGTTCTACACGACCTACAAAGGAGCAGCCGAAGCAGAATTCATGTCTCTGATTGGCTTCGACGCCATGACGCTAGGCAATCATGAGTTCGACGACGGCGAAGATGGTTTGCTGATCTTTCTGAATAAGGTCAAGTTTCCGGTGCTGGGCGCCAATGTCCTTGCTGGCGACAGCTCCAAAATCAAAGGCAAAATCGCCCCGTCAACCGTTGTTGAAGTGGGCGGGCAGAAAATTGGGATCGTGGGCGCAATTACCAACGATACGGAAGAACTTGCCTCTCCCGGCCCGAATGTCATGATTGCCAATGACGTCGACGCTCTGAGGAAGGCGGTGCAGGACGTCAAAGCGCAAGGCGTCAACAAGATCATCGCTCTGACGCATGTCGGCTACCTGCGCGACCAACAGGCGATTGCAAAGATACCGGATGTGGATGTCGTCGTCGGCGGACACTCGCACACGCTTTTGTCGAACACCGATAAAGCTGCGGAAGGACCCTATCCGACCTGGGTCGATAATCCAGGTGGCTATCGCGTTCCAATCGTAACCGCACGGTCATACAGCAAGTATCTTGGCGATCTCGTCGTCACCTTCGATGACAACGGCGTTGTCAAGGAGGCCAAGGGCGATCCCATCCTGCTCGACGCCTCTGTCACTCCGGATGCGGCGGTCCTCGCCCGCGTGAAGGAACTGGCCGGACCGATCGAGGAGCTGAAGAAGAAGGTCGTCGGCAGTTCCAGCGACGTCATCGACGGAGGGCGGGAAGTGTGCCGACAGCGCGAATGCTCGATGGGCAACCTCGTGGCTGACGCTATGCTCGACCGTGTAAAGGACAAAGGAATCGAGATCGCCTTTGCCAATGGCGGCGGTCTTCGTTCTTCGATCGATGCGGGCGATGTCTCGATGGGCGAGGTTCTCACCGTGCTACCCTTCCAGAATACCCTTGCAACCTTTGAACTGAAGGGTGCTGATGTCATCGCAGCACTCGAAAACGGCGCAAGCCAGATCGAAAAAGGTGCCGGCCGCTTCAGCCAGGTTTCCGGCCTCAAGTACAGCTTTGACCGCAGCAAACCCGTTGGCAGCCGTATTTCCGATGTTGAGGTCAAGGAAAACGGCCAGTTTGTCCCTCTTGACCCCAACAAGACCTACGGCGTGGTCGCAAACGACTACACGCGCAAGGGCGGCGACGGCTATAAGGTCTTTGCGGAAAAAGCCCAGAATGCCTATGACTACGGCCCGAGTCTGGAGACTGTGGTTGCCGACTACATTTCCAAGAACAGCCCCTATAATCCCTATACCGATGGCCGCATCAAGGAAGTCGGAGCAACAACGACCGCTCAGGCGACGGCGCCCCAAGGCACCTCTCCGGCTGCGCCCGCGGCGCCAAGCTCGCCGGCAGTACCCTCAACTGGTGCGTCCCCTGCCCCTAGTCAGCCAGCTCCAAACGCCACCGCTCCGACGCAGGCAGAACCGCAAAAAACAGAACCAGCGCTCGCGCCGTCAGCACCTACCACCCATGTCATCGCGGCCGGTGATACGCTTTGGGACCTAGCTGAGAAGTTCTACGGCGACGGCGATCTCTGGCGGAAAATCTCGAATGCCAATGGCAAGCCGGCACCGCGCCACCTCATGGTAGGAAAGGAACTCCAGATCCCTGCAAAATAGGCTTATTGAGCCTCGGATCTTAGACCGGCGCGGCCCTCCACGCCGGTCTTTATCTGTATGAACCCCGCGGCCGTGTTGGGAATCATGTGTTGCCGGCAGCCAGTATCAGTGCATGATCGCAGCACTGGGCAAGCTGGACGAGCCTCTCACACCTAGGAACGACATAACGCGGTTTCCCAAATCTTGACGGATCGCTTGGCTGATATTGTCGTGGGGCCAGTGCGGCGTCTTGACTGGTCGCGCAAGACCTGTGAGGCCACTACCAGAACGAAACGATCTGTCGATGCGGAAGTGAACCGCGCCGCATCCGCGGCGTATATGACGGTAAATGTAATTGGATTTGAAGAAGCTTATGACCCATTCGGATACGACACACTTTCCGCCGAGCCACCCCCCGGTGAAGTTCGGCAAGATCGGCGTTCTGCTTGTCAATCTTGGAACCCCTGACGGCACTGATTTTACGTCGATGCGTCGATATCTGAAGGAGTTTCTGACAGACCGCCGTGTGATCGAATGGTCGCGGTGGAAGTGGTATCCCATCTTGTTCGGAATTGTCCTGAACACGCGGCCGCGCAAAGTGGGGAAAGCCTACGAAACGATCTGGAACAAGGACCGCAACGAAAGCTACTTGCGGACCTATACGCGCAGCCAAGGCGAGTTGATGGCAGAACGCCTAAAGGATTTGGCCAACGTGAAGATCGAATGGGCGATGCGTTACGGACAGCCAGCGATCGGGGACAAAATTGCGGAGCTGCAGGCTGACGGATGCGACCGCATCCTGATTTTCCCTCTTTACCCACAATATGCCGCAGCAACCACCGCAACAGTCAACGATAAGGTCTTCGAAAAGCTCTTATCTATGCGCTGGCAGCCGGCGATCCGCACAGTTCCGACCTATCATGACGATGAAACCTATATCGACGCGCTCGCAGTTTCGATCGAACGACATCTGGCGACATTGGATTGGGAGCCGGAGATGCTCATCGCGTCCTTTCACGGTATTCCGATGTCTTACTTCAAACAGGGCGATCCGTATCATTGCTACTGTCACAAGACAGGTCGGTTGCTACGAGAACGGCTCGGCCGCACCAAAGATAACTTCATGGTCACATTCCAGTCGCGTTTCGGTCCTGAAGAATGGCTTCAACCCTATACTGACAAGACCGTTGAAAAATTGGCGCAGGACGGCGTGAAGCGGATCGCTGTCGTCAATCCCGGGTTTGTCTCGGACTGCCTCGAGACTCTTGAAGAAATTGCGGGCGAAGCTGCGCATTCATTCTATGAGCATGGCGGTGAGAAATTTGTGCACATTCCTTGCCTTAACGACAGCACAGAAGGAATGGATGTCCTCGAGAAAGTCGTCCGAAGAGAATTACAAGGCTGGATCTGAAAGCTGGTTGAACGACAGGTCATGATGAGGCGCAAACCTAAGCTAACCTCAGTAGCTGCTTTAACGAGAGGCGCCGCCGACACATCTCCACTTGATGGAGCGATCGGCGGCGACCGTCATTGCATTTAATGAAGCCTATTACAGCTCAATGATCGGCCGATTTGCCGATGCGTCTACCTTCACGGTTTAGTGGATGGATGTCCTCAACCGTTCAATTTCGTCCTTGATACGCAATTTACGACGCTTGCACTCTGCGATTTCGTTATCTCTTACGGAGGGAGATGCCATCATTGCATGCAGTTCCTCCTCCAGGGCTACATGCTTTTTCTCTAGTGACTCAAGGTGTGCTTGAACAGTCATTTGAGACCCTTCCTTCGTTCTGCCTTCTCCAGCCATCCATCGCTGGAGTTCCGGCTTAAGCAAAAAAAGTGTGACACATTTTTGAAACCTTGTCGAAGGCAAAAAGGGGGTAACTGAGCGGCAATTTCGTGACTAAGGCGAACTAGCGGTTAACGGTATTTGGTGGTAGGAGCTTGCCACAAATGCTGGCCTAGCAGAGGGTACCGGCGGTTGATTTTCGGGGAATGACGACATGGCTGATCAGGAACAGGCAGAAATCAGGCTCATGGTGGCAAGACTTCGCCAAGAACATGAAGATTATGATGCTGCCATCAATGCCATGATCGCCACGGGATGCGATGCATTGCGCATCCAGCGCATGAAGAAAAAGAAGCTTGTGATCAAGGACAAGCTGACAAAAATGGAAGACCAGATCATTCCCGACATCATCGCTTAAGAATGAGGGCAGATATGACTGGGAACCCGCCCGTCGCCATAATCATGGGTAGCCAATCCGATTGGGAAACCATGAAGAACGCAGCCGATACGCTGGAAGCGCTGGAGATCGAGTATGATGCGCGCATCATCTCCGCACACCGCACACCCGATCGCATGGTTAGTTTTGCAAAGAATGCAAAGGCCGAAGGCTTTAAGGTCATTATCGCAGGCGCTGGCGGAGCCGCACATCTTCCCGGTATGACAGCGTCTATGACGCCTCTGCCGGTTTTTGGCGTGCCAGTTCAATCCAAAGCCATGTCCGGTCAAGACAGCCTTCTGTCGATCGTACAGATGCCCGGCGGCATCCCGGTTGGCACCCTGGCGATCGGAAAGGCTGGCGCTATCAATGCCGCCCTCCTTGCTGCTGCGGTTCTTGCCCTTTCAGACGAGGACCTCGCCGACAGGCTGGATGAGTGGCGTGCGCGGCAAAGCGATTCGATTGCCGAATATCCCATGGACGATCAATGACGGATAAAACGATCGGCATTATTGGCGGAGGCCAGCTTGGGCGCATGCTCGCCATGGCCGCCGCGCGACTGAATTTCCGCACCGTTATTCTGGAGCCTCAGACAGACTGTCCCGCCGCGCAGGTTGCAAACCAACAGATCGTCGCTGCCTATGACGATGCCACCGGGCTTGGTGAACTCGCCGACCTTTGCGATGTCATCACCTACGAGTTTGAGAACGTTCCTGTCGATGCTGTAGAGAGACTTGCGCGAGATCGGCCCGTCTATCCGCCTGCCAAGGCCCTGGAAGCTGCCCAAGATCGTTTGGTAGAAAAGCGCTTTCTTAATGAGTGCGGCGTTTCGACAGCGCGCTTCGAGGCGATCGACAGTCAAAAAGATCTGGAAAAGGCTCTTACTGCTTTTGCAGGTGAAGGCGTCTTGAAAACAAGACGTATGGGATATGATGGTAAGGGGCAGATGTTGTTCCGCGCCGCCAGCAGTGAGGAGCAGGCCAAAAATGCTTTCGAGGCGCTCGGCGGCGTCCCACTGATTCTTGAAAGCTTCGTTCCCTTCGAGCGTGAAGTCTCCATTATCGCTGCCCGCGATAAAGCCGGAGCCGTTGTTTGTTACGACCCGGCCGAAAATATTCACCGAAACGGTATCCTTAACACGTCGACCGTTCCGGCGGCGATTTCGGTCGAAACGAGCCGAACAGCTGCGAGCATTGCCGAGAAAATCCTGGACGCTCTCGATTACGTTGGGGTGATCGGCATCGAATTCTTCGTGCTCGCAGATGGCACCCTCATTGCCAATGAAATGGCGCCGCGAGTCCATAATTCCGGGCATTGGACAGAAGCCGCCTGCATCGTCTCGCAATTCGAGCAACATATCAGAGCTGTTGCGGGCCTACCTCTCGGTATCACCCATCGGCATTCGGACTGCGTCATGCACAATCTCATCGGCGATGACATTCTCTCTGTGCCGAGCTGGCTGGAACGCGCCGATACACTCGTTCATCTCTATGGAAAGAGCGAATGGCGTGCTGGCAGAAAGATGGGACACGTCACCACGATTACGGGAAAATCAAGGTCGCATGGTTGACATAATAGGCTCTGCGGGTTATCTGCACGGCCAACCTGAAAGCGCGCCCATGGCGCGCTTTTGATTGTTGAGGATACGGGCGAGAACATTATTCGCCCCATGAACATCGCGGATTACAACAATGAAGATCAAAAATTCGCTCAAGTCGCTGAAGCTGCGTCATCGCGAAAACCGTCTCGTGCGCCGTAAGGGCCGCATTTACATCATCAACAAGCTGAATCCGCGTTACAAGGCTCGTCAGGGCTGATTGGCTCTCGGTAGCTGTCGTTTAGGATGGCTGCCGAAATGAGTAAAATGCGAAATCGCTTTGATCTTCTGCGTTGGCGAGCTAAGTTGCTCGCCATGCGTTTTTTTATACCGGCTATTTTTTGTCTTCTTGCAGCATCCAGTCTTACGACTGGAACGGCTTTGGCCGACGAGCCAACCAAGTCCGCCTCGGCAGGCGCCGCTGCGTCCTCCGCCCCTCAGGATCGGATCGATGACCTGTATCGGTCGTTGAAGAAAGAGCGCGATCCCGATAAAGCTGCGGCGATTGCCGAAGAGATTCGAAATCAACTTGAAGACTCTGGCAGTGCGACGATTGCTCTATTGATGCAATGGGCTGACAAGGCGATCCAAGACAAAAAGACGCCAGCTGCGCTCGACTTTCTGGATCAGGCGATTGCCCTGAAGCCCAGCTACACTGGAAGCTGGAACAAACGGGCGACATTGAATTTCACGCTCGGGAATTACCGGCGCTCCATGGCTGACGTCAGACAGATCCTCACGATCGACCCTCGCAACCTCGACGCCCTCGCTGGAATGGCGGCCCTTTTGCAGGCGACGGATGAAGATCGTATGGCTCTTGAAGCCTGGCAACGATATTTGGACGTCTTTCCCGCAGATCGCACGGCACAAGAGCAGGTTGGTACCCTTTCAGAAAAACTGGCGGGAAGCCGAACCTGATCCCTCTTGTCGTTCGAATGGCTACCTTTAAGCATGCTGAGGTTTCGCCATATCTAGCCCTCAATAACCCGTGATTCACTGCTGCTCGGCACGTTTTTTAAATTTCCGGCAGGAACTATTTCCAGCGCAGAGTCTCGCACTACATGCATAGGTCTCCTCCGCTTGATCCTCACAAGCGAATGCTGACCTGACGGGTTTGTGTCGATGATTGGTTCTCTTACCGCGTTCCTTGCATGTATGACAGCAGGCTTCAGTTTCACGAATTTCAAAGCGCGTCGTTTTGAGCAAGAGCATCCCAATATCGGGACACTAACCGATATCGGCGGCTATAAGGTGAACGCCCTTCATATTCCTGCAAGCGAATCGGCCGATCTCCCTCCGCTCGTTTTTATCCACGGTGCAAGCGGCAACCTGCTGGATCAGGTTGGCGCTTTTCTCGCTCCGCTGGAGGGAAGAGCAGAGATGCTGTTTGTCGATCGGCCGGGCCATGGCTATTCAGAGCGCGGCGGACCAGAAAATGACCTCCCGTCCGGTCAGGCAGACGCAATTGCCTTACTGATGGAAAAACATGCCATCGACCAGGCGATCATCGTTGGACACTCATTCGGCGGTGCCATCGCGGCCGCCTTCGGTGTCCGTCACCCGGAAAAGACCAAGGGGCTTCTCTTCCTCGCTCCTGCCTCGCACCCCTGGCCAGGCGGCATCGATTGGTATTACCACGTCTCTGCCGCTCCCTTCCTAGGTTGGTTGTTCAACCATCTTCTTGTTGTCCCGATGGGCCTGGCGCGGCTGGAGCAGGCAACGCAGAACGTCTTTGCCCCTAATCTACGGCCGGATGATTATTTGGCGCGTACAGGCCCGACATTGGTGCTCAGGCCAAAAACATTTGCGCACAACGCGCGTGATTTTATCGGGCTTCTTGCGTACTTCGAGGCGAACGCGCCTTACTATAAGACGATCAAGGCACCCACCGTCATTGTGACTGGCGATAGCGACGCGATCGTTTGGGAGCATCTTCATGCCCAAGGGCTTGCACGAGATATCGCCGGCTCGCAGCTCGTGCGCTTACGAGGGATCGGCCACAAGCCAGATTATCTCGCCACAGACCTTGCAGTTGCCGCCTTGGAGAAGATTGCAGGCTTTCCAAGGGATCTCGAGCGGATCGCACGACAAACCGAGCAGCGCGTGAGACAAGCGAGCAGCGTACCTCAACGGGAATCAGTAGCCTCTGGCCTACCTGACGCTGAAGTGACGACGGGAGCGGCCCCGTCGTCGGCCTGATACGGATGGTGCGCTGATCTTTTTGCGCAAGCACAGGATTTCGGCCTGATCAAATGAAAACCGAAAACGAGTCGAGCCTTCTAAATGGCGCCTCGAAGCATTAGAGGATCCGACGGATGCGTATTTTCTGATGGGCATAATCAAGCACGTCCACGTCGACACTGCTTTCGTGTCACGGTGACAAAAGCACCTGTTCATTTCTTCCCAGACCCATCTTATGCATAGGTCATATCAAGCAGGAAGAAGCAACTATGGTCAGTATTGAAATGATTGTCGCCGCTCGCGCCCGTTTACGTGGCCAGGCTCGCCGTACGCCCCTCCTCTCTTCGCCCTTCCTGGATGAAATCGCCGGTCGGCGCGTTTTTGTAAAAGCCGAATGCCTCCAGCATACCGGCTCGTTCAAATTTAGAGGCGGATGGGCGGCAGTATCGGCTCTTGACCCGGAACTGCGCCGGCGCGGCGTCATCGCCTTTTCTTCCGGCAACCATGCACAGGGCGTCGCCTTGGCGGCAAAGAAGCATGGTGCGCCGGCTGTCATCATCATGCCGAACGATGCCCCGAAGGTGAAAATCAACAATACCAGAGCGCTTGGTGCGGAAGTCGTACTCTACGACCGAAATCGTGAAGACCGGGATGAAATTGGTGCACGGCTTTCAGAGGAACGCGAACTCACTCTCATCCGCCCCTTCGACGAGCCTCAGGTTATTGCAGGTCAGGGCACGATCGGCCTTGAGATTGCCGAGCAAGCCGCAGAAGAGCAAATCGCGTCGGCCGAGGTGCTTGCGCCTTGCGGTGGTGGCGGCTTAACGTCAGGGATCGCACTTGCCCTGGAAGCGAGCGCACCCGACTTCAAGGTAAGACCTTGCGAGCCGGAAGGTTTCGACGACATGGCAAGATCTCTCGCGTCTGGAAAGATCGAACGCAACGTGGCACCTTCGGGCTCCGTCTGCGATGCCATCGTGACACCGCAACCGGGCAACATCACCTTCCCGATCCTCAGCCGGCTGTCGGGAAGCGGCGTTGTCGTTAGCGATGAAGAGGCACTTCACGCCGCCGCGCTCGCATTTACCCGCCTCAAACTTGTCGTTGAACCGGGGGGCGCCGCAGCCTTGGCAGCAGCCCTTTTTCATGGCGACGAGCTCAATGGCGAAACCGTCATTGCAGTGGCTTCAGGCGGCAATGTCGATGCCGAACTCTTCGCCGATCTGTTGCGCAAATATGGATGATGCACGCAAGTGCGGCTTGCCGCGCGAACCGGAAGATCTGCGTTGCAGCATCTTCTTCAAGAGCCTTAACGCTCTAAATAGCGCTCTATGAAAAAGCCTGTCATCTACCTGATCTTCATCTGCATCGTCGTCGGCCTGGGATTGCTCTCAGGCCTCAACAATCTTCCAGGCGAGTGGTATCGCGCGCTGAACAAGCCGTCTTTCAATCCGCCAAACTGGATCTTTGGACCGGTATGGACCACGCTGTATGTTCTGATTGGCATCGCAGGGGCGCGTCTTTGGATGCTGGACCGGCATGGATGGGCCATGAAGCTGTGGTTTTTATCCCTGGTACTTAATCTACTATGGTCGCCGGCCTTTTTCGGACAGGAAAGCGCGGCTCTCGGCCTTGCCGTCATCATACCGCTGCTACTCAGTATCTATGCCTACATCCCGGCCGCTTGGAAAAGCGACCGGGCAGCATCGATCCTTTTCTGGCCCTATGCACTTTGGGTGTCTTTCGCGACCGTGCTGAACTTTTCGATCTTCCTCTTGAACCGGTAATTGATCACGACCAGTCAGCCTATTGACGCCATGCACGTGACGGAAGCGCAGAACATCATTGATAAAAAAAGCCTGCCGCAGAAAGAGCGGCAGGCTTTTTAATCAGGTTCCAAAGAACGCGAGGAAGATCAGACCCTCTTAAACTCAAATCCCGCTTTGGCCATCGGATCCGATATAGGCAATGCGCAACATATTGGTGGCGCCGGGCGTGCCGAGCGGCACACCGGCCGTAATGATGATGCGATCACCAGGTTTTCCGAATTCTTCACCAGCAACGATCCGGCAAGCGCGGTTCACCATATCGTCAAGGTCTGTCGCATCATGGGTCACAACGCTATGCAGGCCCCAAACCAAGGCGAGCCGACGTGCTGTCTTGATGATCGGCGACAAGGCGATGATCGGCACTTGCGGGCGCTCGCGTGATGTACGAAGCCCAGTGGTACCCGACGACGTATAGCATACGATGGCGGAAAGCTTCAGCGTCTCGGCAATCTGGCGGGCCGCAAGCGATATCGCATCTGCGCCAGTGGCTTCCGGCTGTGCGCGCTGTGCGTAGATAATCCCAGGATAATGGGGCTCTCGCTCAATCGTGCTGGCGATTGACGCCATCGTAGAAACAGCTTCCACCGGATAGTCGCCCGATGCGGATTCCGCTGACAGCATGACCGCATCTGCACCCTCAAACACCGCGGTAGCGACGTCGGAGACTTCCGCGCGGGTCGGCACCGGCGAGGAGATCATCGACTCCAACATTTGCGTCGCGACGACAACCGGCTTGCCAGCACGGCGGCAGGCGCGAATCAATTGCTTTTGAATACCGGGAACCGCTTCCAGCGGAAGCTCGACACCGAGATCGCCGCGGGCCACCATCAATGCGTCGGAAAGCTCGATGATCTCATCGATTCGGTCGAGGGCTTGCGGCTTTTCGATTTTCGACATCACGCCGACGCGGCCACGAGCAATCTTGCGCACTTCCGCCAGATCGTCGGGACGCTGTACGAAGGAAAGCGCTACCCAGTCGACATCTTCTGTTGCCAGAACCGCATCGAGATCGGCACGGTCCTTTTCCGTGAGCGCACCGACGCCGAGCAGTGTATCTGGAAGGCTGATGCCCTTACGGTCAGAAATACGCGTCCCAGAAACAACCGTCGTCACGATGGTCTTGCCGTCACACTTTTCGGCGCGCAACGCGAGCTTTCCGTCGTCAATCAACAGGCGATGGCCTGGCTTAACGGCCTCAAGAATTTCCGGATGCGGAAGATAGACGCGCGTCGCATCGCCCGGCGCTTCATTGCTATCCAATGTGAAGGTTTGCCCGATCTTCAGCTCGACCTTTGTGTCTGCGAACTTACCGACGCGCAGCTTTGGTCCCTGCAAGTCTGCTAGGATACCGATGGGACGCCCCAGGCGCGCTTCAACAGCTCGGATCTTCGCAATAAGTGAGCGCATCACATCATGGCTTGCGTGGCTCATATTGATGCGGAACACATCTGCGCCGGCCAGGTGGAGCTTTTCGATCATCTGCTCGTCAGAGGAGGCAGGACCGAGCGTAGCGAGGATCTTTACTTTTCTGTTGCGTCTCATCAATTCGGGCTTTCTTGGCTACCGGGGGCGTCGGAAAGCTGGACCATCCAGCTACCCTGCCGGCCCGTGTCATATTCCTTGAACCCCACCTTTTGATAACCACGGACGATGCAATCATTGACGCCCGTGATCTTGAATTCGTTTTCCGCTACGCACATCTGAACGTCGCCTGCCCATCGCCCTCCCTGACGAGCCGCGTTCTCCGCGTAGAGGTAATAATAGCGCGACTGAAGTTCTCCCTCGATCAAAGTCGCACATGTTGTTGCTGGCACTTGCCACCAACCTTCAGTAATCCAACCTTCTTTCGCTCTATATCCGATTGCCACACCGACCAGATTTTGCGTCGCATTACACACTCTGAAATCGGCACGCGCCACATCGGCTATGAAAAAGGGAGCAAAGGCTGCGACCATAAAAAGCATGGCACGGCCCAACGATCCCGAGCGGTTCAGGAAACTTGGTGAGGCGTTGATCGTCACGGCTTCCAATGGGCTCCACGGTTGTTCGTTCCGACCGTCTTCTTGCTCCGCCCCCCGCCGAATGTCAACGCAAGCCTAATCGATTAATATGACCTCTTTAAAACAGGTTGCTTTCCATAGGGTTAAGGCTTGAACCGGGCGTTAACGCATGACATGTAAGGCCTTGAAATGGGTCTTATGAAGTTTTTTTGATGACCGACTTTTCTCCGTTCGAACAAATTGAAGGTGCGCCTGAGCGCGGCTTGGTGATTCTCGGCGATCACGCCATGAACCGGGTCCCAAGTGAATATGGTCAACTCGGCCTAGCGGAAACGGCATTCCAGCGGCACATCGCCTATGACATCGGCATCGAGGGCCTCGTCCGCGGTCTTTGCGCGCGCCTTAAGGTCCCGGGTGTGCTCGGTTGTTTTTCACGCCTTTTGATCGATCCGAACCGAGGCGAAGATGATCCGACTTTGATCATGAGGATATCAGACGGGGCGATCATTCCAGCGAACCATCCTCTGTCTGAGGATGAACGCAATCACCGGATAGCAACCTATTATCGTCCCTATCACAATGCCGTTAGTACCACGATCAAAAGCGTTGCGGAGGCGGGTCGCCGCGCGCCGCTTGTTCTTTCCATGCATTCATTCACGCCCTTCTGGAAGGATGTTGCAAGGCCTTGGCACGCGGCTGTGCTTTGGGACAGCGACCCGAGAGCTGTGGTTCCGCTTCTTGACATGATGCGGCAGGATAAAGATCTCCTCATCGGCGATAACGAGCCCTATGACGGAGCACTTGTTGGCGATACGATGTATCGTCACTGCATGACAAAGGGCATAGCCCACGCGCTTATCGAAGTACGGCAGGATTTGATCGCCGACGAGGCAGGCATTGAAGCTTGGGCCGATCGGCTTACTCCCATCTTTGAGCGACTGAACGCCGACCCGACTTTGCACGACTATAAGATTTACGCGTCACGTACTGGACCTTACCGGAAAACTGTGGAGCATACTCAATGACTGACATGACGGAAGATCAACGGGTCCGTGCAGAGGCTGCGGCTTTCCGCCGCCTTATTCAGCACCTTCAAGAACGGAAAGACGTTCAGAACATCGACCTCATGAACCTTGGGGGCTTCTGCCGTAATTGTCTTGCGAACTGGTATCGCGAAGCTGCCGAGAACGATGGTCAATTGCTCACGAAGGACGACGCGCGAGAAGCCATTTATGGCATGCCTTATGAAACCTGGAAGGATCTCTACCAGAAAGAGGCGAGCGACGATCAAAAGGCGAGCTTCAGCAACCAGGCTGCGCATAAATAGCACTGATATTCTGCCAAGGGCTTGACCGCGCGTGCTGTTCACGGCACTCAACACCCGATCCCGAATTGAGCCATCGTCAGGAGATGAAAGCCGCCCTCAGCGAGCAGGGTGTTCTTAGTGTCGCCACAAGCCGCAGGCAAAGCGGAGCTAGGTTGTCGTCCGGCGCAAGTCATCGAACAAAGAAGAATTGATCAGGAGTTTATCATGGAAGAAAATAACACGGGCGTGGAAAACGTAGCGGCCGCCGAGCTTCGCCAGTTCATCGAGCGTATCGAGCGCCTGGAAGAAGAGAAAGCTTCCATTGCCGACGACATTAAGGACGTTTTTGGAGAAGCCAAGGGTCGTGGCTACGACACGAAAGCCATGAAAACGATCATCCGCCTGCGCAAGAAGGACGCCAATGAGCGCCTTGAAGAGGAATCAATCCTCCAGACTTATATGGCTGCTCTTGGAATGGAGTAAACTGCCATAGGCATTTCGGTGAACCCGAATCGACGAAATGCTCGATGCTCTTAGTTCACTCAATTGCCAGCCAAGCGGCGACGTTTCAGCTGGCAATCCTAACGCGAGACATCTGCCACACCGGCTCGCATGATGTAAGCTTACATTTCTCCGTTGAGCCGACACTTGCAGAGCAAAAAGATGAAGGCGGCGCATGCCAAAGGATGACGAGCAAGAAGCAGCCCTTTTTCGATCGCTTGTGGAAAGCCCGAAACGCGACAACGGCAGCTATCATCTCGCAATGTCGAAAGCCCGCGAACTTTTTGAGCAAGCAGAAGCGGCTCTCGGTGGACCGGTTGAGTTCAAGATCAAGACGAAGCTGAAACCCAATGGGAAAATGGTCGTTAAATGGACCTTTTCCCATCGGCCGTGATCGGACAGGAATAACGCTGGCGATCGCGGCGCTCGCTCAGGACGGTTGAGGCCGAAGAGAAATTCAGCAGCCGATTCCTTCGGCCTTAGAGCCGCTTCACACCGCGTATAGAGTAAGAGATCGGCGCATCCGAATGCGCCGATCTATCGCTTAGTGCTGACGAGCCATGCTCGATCGATGATCAAAGCGGCTATCAGCAACCGCGGTACTTGGCGTCGACGTCATCGATCGCCTTCACGTTGGAAGCGCTTCGGCCGTTTTCGTCAAAGGTTTCGCGCAGATAGGCATCCGCGACGGATTTTGCGAGTTCAGAACCGATCACGCGCGCGCCCATCGTGATGATCTGTGCATTGTTCGAGAGCGCTGCGCGTTCTGCCGAGTAAGTATCATGGCATAGCGCTGCGCGAATGCCGGGTACTTTGTTGGCAGAAATCGAGACGCCAATCCCAGTTCCACAGACAAGAATCGCGCGGTCATATTTTCCAGCCAGAACCTCGGAGGCAACGCGCTCGGACAGGTTGGCATAGAACTCATTGCTGCCATCTGGCGCGTCTGAAAGTTCGGCAACTTCGTGCTTGTCCTTGAGGTATTCTGCCAGGGTATGGGCAAGTCCGGACCCGGCGCTATCGCCAGCAATTGCAAGTTTCATGTTCGTCTCCTTCAGATCTTGTTTTCCAGATTGGGAACGCCGTTTGTTGCGATTGAACGAGCAGTGTTCCGACTTTACAGATGATGAGCATCACCGGCCCTCACGCGGGCCGTTTGGCACTTTAGATGGCCCGCGCAACGCGGCCCAAAATGTCGATGTAGCCGGCGGCGTCCCATGCCGAACGACCGATGAACAGCCCATCGATATGCGGGGAGGCAGCCAGTTCCGCGCAGTTCGAAGGATTGACCGAGCCGCCGTAAAGACATGGTGTCCGGCGGCCGAGCATGTTCTCCGCCACCGCGGCAATATTGGCCTGTCGCGCATCCGCATAATCGGCCGTTGCCGGAATGCCTTTCTCGCCAATTGCCCACACCGGTTCGTAGGCAAGCAAAATTGGAGCAGACTTTTGTTCCATCGACAGGCGGCTCAGCGCTCCTTCAACCTCACGAGCCAAAACCTCATCGGCGCGTCCACTTTCCCGATCGGCAAGCGTTTCGCCAATGCAGATCAGCGGGATCAGACCGTGACGAACCGCAGCCTCGACCTTCAACCCGACGGTATCGTCTGTTTCACCGAAATGTTCGCGGCGCTCGGAATGTCCAAGTTCAACGAGATCCATGCCGCAATCAACCAGCATTGGCGGGGAGATTTCGCCCGTCCAGGCGCCGTTGTCAGCCCAATGCATATTTTGAGCACCGACCTTGGTGCGACCCCCGGCCAATATGGTCTTGACCTCGCGTATCGCGGTGAAGGGGGGAATGACGAATGTCTGTATCCGCTCGTCGATGTCAGGCTCTGCCGCATAAAGCGCCTCTGCAAAACTCCGCGCTTCCGCCAGGGTCTTGTTCATCTTCCAGCTTGTGCCGACCCAAAAGGGCGTGCTTGCCATCGTCCATCTCCTTATCATCAGCGCCACATCGCATCGCGCATTTGGCCTTTTTAGATCGACAGATCCTTCACACCGCTGTCGATATGAGGCGCCCAGAAAGCAATCGATTCAGCGATCTGCTCGATCACTTGCCGGTCGTTTGGCTCACGCTCTTTGAACGACAATTCAAGGCAGATCTCATTGTCCGTTGCGCCCCCTTCTGCAAAGGCGGCAAGCAATTCGGCCGGTTGGATGCGGCCCTTCGCGTTGAACTCTGCGGTGAAAGGCCTATGACCGCCCTTATCCATCAAGCTTTGCTTGATATGGATAATCGGCGAGACTTCGGGTACAGCGCGCGCCCAGGCATAGGGGTCGTAGTCATCGGGATTGTTGCTCGTGACATCGCCATGGTCGATATCTGCCATCATCCACATGGGGATCGCCATATTGGCAGCCGTCAACCTGCTTTGTAACGACATGCAGGCGTCAATGGTCTCGCCAAACTCCCTGCCAATGCTCATCGGCTCCCAAAAGACATAGTCGAGGCCGGCCACTTTGGCATGTTCAGCGACCTCTGCCCAGCAGTCGATCGCAATCTTGATCAGTTCTTCCCGGCGTACGGGATCGTCGTAATCCTTGTACGTGAAGATTGCGAACTGCGTGCCGACGGACTTGCCGCCGAGATCCCCAGTTATGTCTGCAAAAGTCTTGAACCAATCGACGTAGTAACGACGGACATCGCGGTCGGGATGGCCGAAGTGATTGAGGCGGCCATAAGGACCCGTCATTCCGGATGTCACACGCACGCCGGTCCGCCGCAATGCAGAGTGCATCTGCCTTGTGAAGCGACGAACAACGGACGCAGGCCAGCTTGGATTGATGAACTCATGGGTCAGCTGCAAATCGCGGATTTTCAGATGCCGCGCCACGGTCTCGATGAGATCGTCAGGATCCGCGAAGCGATTGACGAGCGGATTGGTGTTGAGCGAAAGGGTAAGCGGCATGGGGGCCTCAGGCTGCTGTGCGCTGGACAGAAGCGAACCAGTCGATGAAACCGGCTTGCTCGCTCTCCGTCAGGTGGAGGTAATGCTTGGTCCGGCGATAAAGAATATCCTCCGCCGTTTGCGCCCATTCCTTACGAACAAGGTAATTGACCTCGGCTTCGTAGAACTGACCACCGAAATGGCGCCCCAGGCCTTCAAGGCTGCTCGCCGTGCCGAGAATGTCTCTTGTTCTCGCGCCATAGAGCCGGCCATAATGATGCACGAGCTTACGCGGCATCCATGGGTAGGTGTCACGCAGAGCATTCGCAAAGCTCTCGTAATCCGCATTGTCGATTTCACCGCCCGGCAAGGGTGTGCCGTGGGTCCAGTCGCCGCCCATGTTCGGGAAGATATGCTGGAGGCGATGCATACCACGCTCAGCCAGTTCGCGAAATGTCGTGATTTTACCGCCGAACACGTTGAGAAGAGGCGCACCGCCGCTTTCATCCAGGTCGAAGACATAGTCACGCGTCACTGCCGAAGGATTGCCCTTTCCGTCATCAAAGAGCGGTCGTACGCCTGAAAAACTATGCAGGACATCGTGGCGCCGAAGCTTCTCCTTGAAGTAGCGGTTTACAGCCTTCAAGAGATACTCGATTTCAGCTTCGTCCGCCTTGACGTCATCGGCTCTGCCTTCATACGCAATATCGGTGGTGCCGATCAGCGCCTTGTCGCCCTCATAGGGGTTGATGAAGATGACGCGCTTGTCGTGGTTCTGTACCAGATAGGCGTTCGACCCGGCCCAAAACTTCGGAACGATAATGTGACTGCCCTTTACCAGGCGCACATTGCGGGCCGAATTCGAACCTGCAACGCGGCCGATCACATCGCTGACCCATGGACCGGCGCAGTTCACCAGACAGCGGGCGCGGAAGCTCTTCGTTTCTCCCGTCTGTTTGTTTTTTGTCGTGACGCTCCAAGCGCCATCTTCACGGCGAGCCGTGACAGCAGGCGACCGCGTCAACACCAGGGCACCTTTTTCTGCAGCACTCACAGCATTCAGAACGACAAGGCGCGCATCGTCCACCCAGCAATCGGAATACTCAAAGCCCTTTTCGTACTGATCGAGAAGCGGGATTCCTTCCGGATCGCGCGTCAGATCGAGCGAGCGTGTTCCAGGCAGCTTCTTGCGTCCACCAAGATGATCGTAAAGAAACAAGCCAAGCCGCACGAGCCAGGCCGGTCGATCCTGAGGGCTGTGTGGCAGAACAAAACGCATAGGCCAGATGATGTGCGGAGCAGCATTAAGCAGAACCTCGCGCTCAATCAGAGCCTCACGCACCAAGCGGAATTCATAATATTCCAGATAGCGCAAACCGCCATGGACAAGCTTACCAGATCGAGACGAGGTACCTTCGGCAAGATCGTCCTTTTCGCATAGAACCACCTTCAAGCCACGTCCGGCAGCATCGCGAGCTATTCCCGCACCGTTAATGCCGCCGCCGATCACGAAAAGATCGACCATCTGACTATCCATCTTCATTCTCCTGTAGCACTAAGGGGCGCAGCGGCTATGTTGGCATTGACTTTGCTCGCCGGCCCGTTGATGCGCTTTTCTCTTATCTCAGCCATCGCCTCCCATACTGGCGACAGAAGGTGGCGCGCCTTTGCATAGGCTGGAAACATCCCGGCATAGAGGCCTGAAAGCTCAGGATCAGGCTGTTCCGCGGGTCCAAGCAGCGGCGTCACCCATTTCGCAATGCAGGCGTCCATATCGGCATAGGCGCCGATTGCGACGGCTGCCATCATCGCAGCTCCAGCGGCGCCGGCTTCCTCGCGCGCGGACACCCGAACGGGTGCGCCAACGCAAGCTGCCATGATGCGCCTTAGGCTGCGGGAGCGCGCAGCGCCGCCCGAAAGACGCAATTCGCTTGGCATGTCGCCCATCGCGGCATAGCAGTCTTGCGTGGCAAGCCCCAGACCTTCGACCACAGCCCGCATCATATCGGCAAACCGATGACCGCTGGACAAGCCGATGAAGCCTGCACGCGCATTGGCATTCACAAACGGACCACGTTCACCCGCCTCTGAAATATAGGGGTGATACAAAAGGGCACCGGGAGCGGATGCAGCAAGCCAAGGATCGATCCGGGCCACCAATTCCTGCGCGGCGACAGGGCTTCCGATTTCGCTAACGAGATCGGCCGCGAGCTTGAGCATCCAGTCGATGTTGAGCGCTGCCGCCATATTGGTCTGCATTTGGGTAACCAGCCCCGCAAGGGGCATGGCCATCACATAACCTGTTCCTTCGGCATTCAGCGTTACCTCCGTCACCGGCTTGGTTTTCAGATGCACGCCCGTTGATCCAATAACCGTGCAGGCCGCACCTGGATCGCCAGTATGGACGCCAGCGCCGAGCGCGGTCATGACCATATCGACATAGCCAAGGCTGACCGGCGTTCCGATCTTCAGGCCGGTTGCCGCCGCCGCGTCGGCACATAAAGGATAGGTAACCTGCGTCCCATCGATAATGTCTGGCAGCAGCCTGCGACGATGTGTGAGGCCAAGCGCGGAAAGAACAGTTTCGTCATATTGCCGCGTTCGAAAATTCCCGAAAGTCCAGCTTGCCTCTGAAGGATCCGTCGCTCTGACGCCGGTCAAATTGAGGAAAAGCCAGTCCTTGCAATGCAGCGCCGTTTCAGCGCTATCCAAAAGTTCCGGATAACGGCGGTCCATCTCCGCCATCTGTGCGCCCTGCTGGCACGTGTTCAAGCCAGTCCCCGTCGCTTCGAAGCGGGGCCGGGACAACGGTTCTGCATTCAGGCGGGCCACACTCGGAGCTGCGCGCGCGTCGAGCCATAGCCATGCCTCGCCCACCGGCCTGTTCTCGGCTCCGATCAACCAGGTGCCGTCGCCCTGCCCGGTCACGGCAACAGCTGCCGTCCTTTCGGCAAGACGATCTACCTTATTACCAAGATCACGCAGGGTCGCTGCGCAATCTTTCCAGGTCTGTTCCAGCGACTGCGTTGCAGATCCGTCGGATCCGGTCTTATAGCTGTTGGGGATGGCTGAGCTGGCGACCTGATTTCCGGAAAGATCGAACGCCACCGCTTTGACAACCGTGGTGCCTGCGTCGATGCCGATCAAAATATCAGCCATATCCTTACTCACTGGCTGACCTCCCAGACCGTAAACCATGCAACGTGCAAAGATCCCATCGAACTTTCGAACTGATAACAGACATGGCCATCATCCTCATCCGCTGTGAATGCATCATCACAACCAGCCCTCATCCTGACGAGTAAGACGTTCTGCGGTCCGCTCATCGGTAATGAGCCCGCTTAAGAAACCGCTGCGCAAGACAGAGCGGATCGCTGCAAGCTTATCGTCACCACCTGCGATCGCGATAATTCGGCCTGCCCGCAACACGGAAAGATCGGGCGAGAGCGTTCGCGCCGATAAGGAAGTTTCGATGGGCTTGCCGTCACGATCAAAGAAGTGCCCCAGCATCTCACCAACGCCGCCCGCCTCACGCACTTCGGAAATCTCCGATGCCTCGATCATCTGGGAGGCGACAAGCTGCGCGCTGAGTTCCGTCGTTCCGATGCCGACCAGCATTGTATCGGCCCGCGATGCCAGATCGAAAACTTCTCGCACCCCGCGTTGAGCGATCAGAATTTCTCGATCCTCCGCCGAATTCGCAAAAAAAGGAACCGGCATAACGAAAGCCGCGCCACCCGTTCTTTCGGTCAGGCGATGCATAACGTCGTGTGGATTCGCCCGGTAATTTCTGGTCACACCGCCAAGCAGAGACACAAACCGAACCTTGCTCGCATCGACCTTCGGCATAGAAGAAACGGCCGCCGACAGCGTCCGGCCATGGCCAATGCCAATCAGGGACGATTGTCCGCCCTCAATCTCGAGCTGCAAAAAGCGGCCGCCGGCAAGAGCAAGCGCCTTGATGGGCATCCCGTGCTCATGAAGCTCTGGCACGACCTGCGACCAGCCAAGCTTGTAAGTCGCTTCAAGCTGGCGCTCGAGAGCCATGCATCCTGCGATGTCACCCTCGATTGAGATCTTGATAGCACCGTTTTGATTAGCGCGCGCAATCAGGCGGTGCGCCTTGACATTAGTGACATTCAACCGCGCCGCAACTTCTCCTTGCGTCATGCCGGCGACATAGTGGAGCCAGGCCGCCCGGATGGACAGACTGTCATCTCCCTCTTTGATCTCCGGCAAGCGTGACATCGTTCCTCCCGAGTCCCACGCGCATGAAATAATTCATAGTGTCTGCATTTTTTTGCACGTTCTTATAACACATGTCAAATATTATCACACATCTTTATCACAGCGTGGGAAACGGTGAAAAATGTGGCAACTGCTTTCCTTTGCCCTGGAGCAACGATGGGTTTTAAATCACATCACTATATCTAGGGATCGAAAGCGTTCTAGGTGTACCCTAGCCTGCCACAACGTCATGAAGCCTCATTTGACTAACGTGATCGTGTCCAATCTACCTGATTGACAGCGTTATGAAGTTATCACATATTGAATGAGACTGATAACACAACATTATCATCAATCGATCGGGATGAGGGATCGAACGACAGCGGTCTGCTGCTAATTTTCAGCAGCTTATCTGGTCGAGAGAGGAGGCTTGACATGCTGCGATCAGCAACAACGTCTGAGACATCATCGAGCGCGACCGCCGTCTGCACTAAAGCTCAGGCCATATCCGATAGGTCAAAGCTCGCCGCGACCTGGTTCAGTCTTTCCATGCATCTGTTGGCATCAAAAGCCATTCCCACACAGGTTTCTTCATCATGAGTTCCACAGCTTCCGCGCCCTCTTTTCGCCCCGGAAAACTGCGCTTGCGCACCATCATTCTTGCCGGAGCGGGCATCGTTGTGATTGCGGCGATGGCCCTCGATACGAAGGTCGTCAAAATTGGCTCGGCCGATGATGTGCAAACTGCCGCATTCTCACCCGATGCCTACGGCGCGTCTGAATTTCCCAAGATTCAGTCCGCGGTCGAAGGCCGCGCGGTTCCTGCTCCGAAACTCGCTGAGGAACTTGCCAAAGATAAAAATGCCGCCACTAAGCAATATGGCATCGCCGGCGGTCTCGGTCCGGTCTTTTCCGTCAGCTTTACTGGTGTGGTCGGCTCGGGAACGTCAGGCATTTATGACGTGAAGGTGGATGGCGTGCCCGACGAGATCCGCATCCGCGTCCAAACCGGGCCAGCAATCAACGGTACGGAACTTCGCGACGCTACGGGAACGATCCAGTTCGGCGCATTCAAGAACCAGATCGAATATCAAAATGCCGGCGTCGCCATCAACAAGACTATGAAAGAAGCCGTTCTGTCGAAGGTCGATACGGCCAATCTCACCGGCAAGACAGTTTCCATTGTTGGCGCCTTCCGGTTGATCAACCCGAAGAACTGGCTTGTAACGCCGGTGAGGCTCGATGTGAAATGAGCCAGAACCCTTCTTCGTCCGCGGTAGGTGAAGTCGTCCTATCAGCCCGCAACGTCTCCAAGAGCTACGGAAACATTCATGCTCTCAAGGGCGTGAATTTCGACATTCGCCGCGGCAAGGTGACCACATTGTTCGGCGAGAACGGTGCTGGAAAATCCACACTAATGAAGATCCTGTCCGGCGTGATCTCTCCGACAGCCGGCGAGATTATTCTGGACGGACAGCCGATTACCTTTTCCTCCTCGACGCATGCGCGTGAGAACGGGATCTCGATCATTCACCAGGAACTGAGTTTGGCGCCCAACCTCTCGGTGCGCGACAATATCTTCATGGGACGCGAGATCCGCAACGCGACGGGTGTCGATTTCGCTGACGAAGCGCGTCAAGCAGCGGCACTGATGCACGAACTTGAAGAGGACATCGATCCTTTGACCAAGGTCGAAGATCTCAGACTTGGCCAACAACAGATCGTTGAAATTGCTCGCGCCCTATCTGTGAATTCACGTATCCTCATCATGGATGAGCCCACTTCGGCGCTGAGCGCTGCCGAAGTCGAAGTTTTGTTCAAGGTCATCCGAGACCTGCAAAGCCGTGGCGTTGCAATCGTTTATATCTCCCATCACCTGGAAGAAGCTCTGCAGATCACTGATTATGCCGTCGTTCTACGCGATGGGGCGATGACGGCGACTGCGGAAGCCAAAGATATCGACCTCGAATGGATCGTTCGTAACATGGTCGGCGAAAATTTCGATCTCGGCTCGCCGCCAACCGGCTACGACTTCGGCGAGGTCGCGCTTTCTCTCAAGAACGTCACGGTTCTCGATACGGCGGGCACGGCCCATGCCCTTGTCGATCGTCTGTCGCTCGATGTGCGCGCGGGAGAAATCGTTTGTATTTACGGTCTGATGGGCGCTGGGCGGACCGAACTTCTCGAGGCTGCGGCCGGCCGTGTCAAAATGGCTGGCGGACAGGTGATCCTCGAAGGCAACGACGTGTCGCACTTCAGCATTGCCGAGCGTATCGCAGCCGGTCTTGCCCTTGTGCCGGAGGATCGTCAGCGGGACGGCCTCGTTCAGACGATGTCGGTTGGCGAAAACCTGTCTCTGGCAAGCATCCGCTCGTTCCTGCGTCGCGGTATTTTATCGCGCAGCCGCGAAAGACAGATCGTCAGCACGTCGATCGACAAAGTACACATCAAAACGGCAGGCGGCGGCGCTGCAATCGGATCGCTATCGGGTGGCAACCAGCAGAAAGTTGTCATCGGAAAGATGCTGGCCACCAATCCTCGCGTTATCATGCTGGACGAGCCCAGCCGCGGGATCGATATCGGCGCAAAGGCGGAAGTCTTTCGCTTGTTGGCCGAGCGGGCACAGCAGGGCCTTGCCGTCATCTATTCAACCTCCGAAGTTACCGAATGCCTCAGCATCGCGCATCGCATCGTCGTGATGAGCCGCGGCAGAATCTCGGCACAATTCGGATCGGACGTCACCAAGGAGCAGATCATGGCCGCCTCGGGCGAAGCCGTGGTCCACGCATGATTATGAAGAACGGAGCCGCGACCATGACCAATGCTGGTCCTTCCCCAAAAACGACAAAACCCGGACCGGCAGGCGGCGGACTGGATATCGGTAGATTGCTTCTCGAAGGGCGCGCATTTCTCGCGCTGATCGTTATCATCGTCGTGTTCTCGTTCTTATCGCCAAACTACTTCTCGACGGCAAACTTCCTGACCATGGCGTCGCATGTCGCGATCTTTGGCATTCTGGCGATTGGCATGCTCCTCGTCATCTTGAATGGCGGTATCGATTTGTCCGTCGGCTCGACACTTGGGTTGGCCGGTGTCGTCGCCGGCTTCATGATGCAGGGCGTTACGCTTCACTGGTTCGGCGTCATTCTCTATCCGCCGGTTTGGGTGGTCGCGCTCCTGGCCTGCGCGCTCGGCGCGGTCATAGGCCTCATCAACGGCATCTTGATCGCCCGCTTCAATGTCCCTGCCTTCGTCGCCACGCTCGGTGTGATGTATATGGTGCGCGGCGTGGCGCTCCTGATGACCAACGGCCTGACCTACAACAACCTTGGCGGCCGTCCGGAGTTGGGCAACACCGGCTTTGACTGGCTTGGTTTCAACCGTATCGCCGGGGTTCCTTTCGGCGTGATCGTTCTGGCCTTGCTTGCCGTCGTTGTCAGCCTGATCCTGACCCGCTCCGCCTTCGGACGCTGGCTTTATGCTTCGGGAGGCAATGAGCGCGCCGCCGAGCTTTCTGGCGTTCCGGTCAAGGGTGTTCAGATCACCGTTTACGTTCTATCGGGTATCTGCTCGGCAATTGCAGGCCTGATCCTCTCCTCACAGCTCACTTCGGCGGGACCAACGGCTGGTACATCCTACGAACTGACGGCAATCGCTGCAGTTGTTATCGGAGGCGCAGCACTGACAGGCGGTCGAGGTACCGTTCGCGGCACGATGCTTGGCGCCTTCGTTATCGGCTTTCTGTCCGACGGTCTCGTGATCATCGGTATCTCATCTTACTGGCAGACGGTTTTCACCGGCGCGGTCATCGTGCTCGCGGTGTTGCTGAACGCCATCCAGTATCGCCGCCGTGTAAAGCAGCCAGCAGCTGCCGGTGGCCAAACAACTTCTGCGCAACCGGGAGGGGCAGCCCCAACGGCGAATTCCGTTCGCGAGAAGAAAGCCGGCTGAGCCGGGAGAAACGACTAAACCTTGGAGGAATTTGCAATGCTCAAGAAGACGAAAGTCTTGTTCGCCGCTCTTGCGGTCAGCGCGCCACTCATGATGGGCGCGACCAGCGCCTGGGCCGGCGGCCTGATCTCGATCATCGTCAACGATCCGGCCAACCCCTACTGGCTGACCGAAGGCAATGTGGCTGCCGCCGAAGCCAAGAAGCTTGGCTATGACGCCAATGTTTCGGCACACAAGGGCGACACAAATACAGAAAGCACGCTGATCGACACCGCCATCACCAATAAGTCGGTCGCCATCATTCTCGACCCGGCGAATGCCGACGGTTCGGTTGGCGCGGTCAAGAAGGCTGTTGCAGCAAACATTCCTGTGATCCTGGTCAATGCTGAAATCAACCAGGAAGGTTTGGCAAAGGCTCAGCTCGTTTCCAACAATGCGCAGGGTGCAGCACTTGGTGCGCAGCAGTGGGTTCAGGCCATCGGCGAAAAGGGCAACTACGTCGAGCTTCTCGGCGCGCCGTCCGATAACAACGCCGCAACGCGTTCCAACGGCTATGAATCGGTTCTCAGCCAGTATCCAGACCTGAAGAAAGTTGGCTCGCAGGTTGCGAACTGGAACCGGACCCAGGGCCACGACAAGATGCAGAGCATGCTGCAGGCAACGCCGGACATCCAGGGCGTCATCAGCGGCAACGACGAAATGGCTCTTGGCGCAATCGCCGCCCTGAAAGAAGCCGGCAAGCTGAAGAACGTCAAGGTCGGCGGTTTCGACGGTTCGCCTGATGCGGTGGCCGCCATCAAGGCCGGCGAACTTGAATACACGGTCCTTCAGCCAGTTGCCATTTTCTCGGCAAAGGCGGTCGAGCAGGCTGACAACTTCATCAAGAAGGGCTCAACGGGCGCTTCCTCTGAAAAGCAGCTCTTCGATTGCTTCATCATCACGAAGGACAATGTCGACAAGTACACGGCACCGTTCGTCCTGTCCGAGTAAGTGAGCAACGCGACGCCTGGCAACTTGCCAGGCGTCGTTTTACGCAAAGCTGGGTCTAGCATCGCCCTTAAGGCCTGCTATACGTTTTAGAGCTTATCAATATTCAAGACGCCTTCGTGCGAAAAAGGCAAGAATTCACGTGACGCCGCGCACCGATAGTCCTTCGTCCGCTGAGACAAGCGAGCCCGATCACAGCGAGTTGTTTCAAGACCAGATAGCGAGCGACAGTCGGCAGTTCAGGCAGCTTGCACGCCGCCAGTCCATCGCCGAAGCTGTCATGAACGAGGGATCGGTTCGGATCGAAGATCTCGCTGAACGCTTCGGCATAAGCCTGATGACGGCCCATCGCGATCTCGATGAACTTGTAATGCGCGGCATCTTGCGCAAAACGCGTGGCATTGCCTCCGCCGCCTCGACCAGCCTGATCGAATCAAGCGACGTTTACCGCTCCAACAAGCAGGCGCGAGAAAAAAACGCGCTGGCCATGGCGGCCATGCAGTATCTGGAGCCGGGACAGGCAATCTTTCTCGACGATTCGACCACCGTGCTACAGATGGCCCAGCATCTGCCCTCTTCCGCACCGCTGACTGTCATTACCAATTCCCTGACGCTCATGGGCGAGCTGCGCGGGGTTCGGGATTTGTCTCTGATTGGGTTGGGCGGACAGTATTTCAACTGGTGCAATGCTTTCATGGGTCGCATGACGACCCATGAAATTTCTCAATTGCGCGCCGATACCGTGTTTATGTCGATGTCGGCAATTACCGACGACATCGTGTTTCACCAGTCATTGGAGATGGTCGATACCAAACGCGCCATGCTGGATTCGGCGGCAAGGAAAATTCTTCTGGCAGACCACACTAAGTTCGGTCGCCGCGCGCTTTACGCGCTTGCTCCTCTGACCGCCTTCGATGTTGTGATCGTCGATGACAAAACACCACAGGCTGACATCGACCGTATGCGCGCTAAAAAGATCAACGTCGTCATCGCACCCACACATGGAAGCGTTCGCGGCGCTTAAAGACGCCACCGCCTAAACATCCATTCAGTTTGATCACGGCAGGCGTTCTTGCGGGGGTCATATGGAGCGACCTTTTCATAGGCGTCTACCGCAGATCTCTCTTACGTCCACCACGCCTCTTTCATGACCCTCTGGAAATCAAGCCTCCCTGACTGAGCACACTCAGGGTTAGACAACCCTCACCGATGTGCGTTGCTGCAACAGAATTTTATGATTTTCTTCTCAGTGTAACATTGCTTGAGGTGATAATAACATCTTTATATGAGATATATTATATGACATCACGTTAGACGCCTGCGCAGTGAAGGCAGCGCAGATGTCTATACCGGGAGGAGAAAGAGCTATGCCGAGCGTGCTTGGGATCGATAATGGGCTGACTGTTACAAAAGCCGTTTTGTTTGATCAGGACGGCCGGCAGCTTTCCGTCGCTCGGCGCCGGGTGCCTCAGTTGATGCCTCGCCCGAGACAGGTTGAACGAGACATGGCGGGGCTGTGGCAAGCAACCGCCGAAGCAATCCGAGAAGCAATCACGCTATCCGGCCGGCCGGCCAGTGATATTGTCGCTGTCGCAGCGACGGCTCATGGTGACGGCCTTTATCTTCTAGACAGGGAAAAAAGGCCGCTTGGGCCTGGTATTCTATCGCTTGACAGCCGCGCCGGCAACCTTGTGGATCGATGGCAGGCAGAGGGGATGTTTGGAGATCTTTGCAGGTTATCGGGCCAAACTCCACATGCATCTGCGCCCTCTGCGATCCTTGCCTGGATTAAGGAAAACGATCCAGAGCGTTTTGCCCGCATCGGTCATATCCTCGCCTGCAAGGACTGGCTGCGCTTTTGCCTAACCGGTGTCGTCGGCACAGACAGAACGGAGGCAAGCACCTCCTTTACCGATGTCCATACTCAAAATTATTCTGCTGAGATCCTTGCAGCATATGGACTGGAAAAGCTGATCGACGCCTTACCGGGGATTTTTCATTCTGCCGAGATCGCGGGAACGGTGACCGAAGAGGCGGCCTCCCTGACGGGGCTCGTTGCCGGGACGCCCGTTGCCGCTGGGCTACATGACGTTACGGCATCGGCACTCGGCATTGGAGGGCATGACCGCGACGTTGCAGCCATCGTCGCTGGAACCTACTCGATCAACGAAGTCGTCTCTTCTGTGCCGAAAACCGACGAGCGCTGGTTCTGCCGAAATGCGATAGAACCCGGACTGTGGAACAACATGTCGATTTCGCCGGCATCGGCTGCCAATTACGATTGGTTTCTGGATACGCTCTGCCAGGCGGATCAGAAGCTCGCAGCGGACGCAGGCCAATCCATTCATGGCATCCTAGCGGCGGATATCGATGCAGCACTCGAACGACGCTCGACAATCCTATTTCACCCCTATCTCTTCGGTTCGCCGCACAGCAACCAGTCAAGCGCCAGCTTTATCGGCCTGCATGGCTGGCACGACCGGGCCGATATGCTCAAAGCGGTGCTCGAGGGCATTGTCTTCAATCATCGTCACCATGTGGAAGCACTTCGCGATGGTTTCAGCATTCGTGAGGTCCGGCTGACCGGCGGTGCCTCGCGCAATCCCGCCTTCGCGCAGCTTTTTGCCGATGCATTGAATGCTCCGGTTTCTGTCACCGGCGTTGATGAAGCCGCTGCTTTCGGCGCAGCGCTCTGCGCTGGAAGCGCCGTCGGTCTTTTCCGGCTCGATCAGGCACGACAATTGGCAGACCAAACACCACCCCGCGTTTTCAAGCCGGATTCTCAGCGCGTTGCCGTTCTCGACGACCGTTTCGCGACGTTCAATCGCATTGTCGATGCTCTCAAGCCGGCATGGCCGCACATCGAGCAGCTTGGCCACCAAGACGAGGCCTGAGAGATGGCAAAGGCAGAAGACCGCCGTGAAGAGATTGCTGCCTACGTGATGCAGCTTGGACAGGTAAGGATCGACGATCTCGCCGAGCATTTCGGCGTTTCCCGAATGACAATCCATCGCCACATCGACCAACTTGCTCGCCAGGGCATGCTGCGTAAGCTCCATGGCTCGGTGAGCGTCCAACCGTCAGGCATTTACGAAAGCGCGTTCCGCTATCGTGTAACGCTCGCCAAGGCCCAAAAGGATGCATTGGCTCGCGCGGCGATGGACTATGTTGAGGCAGGACAAGTTGTGATGCTGGACGATTCCAGCACAGCCAATGCCTGCGCCTCTCTCCTTGCCGAAGTAAGCCCGCTCACCGTCGTCACCAACAATCTCGATACGGCCCAAAGACTTGCTGTCTGCGATGAGATCGACCTCATCTGCCTTGGCGGCCATTACCATGCAACCTATCACGCCTGCATCGGTCTACTTTGCGAACGTGCCATTGCTCAATTGAGGGCAAATCTCTTGATCTGCTCGGCGTCGGCTATCCGGGGAACAACCTGTTTCATCCAGGATCAACAGATTGTTCGGGTCAAGCAAGCGATGATAGCCTCTTCAACCAAGAGAATCTTGCTTATGGACCATACAAAGTTCGAGAGAACGGCCCTCAACGTGTTTACGGATCTCACGGCGTTTGATGCGGTCCTGGTCACAGACGGCATCGCGGCACCTCATCGTCGTCAGCTTGAAGAAGCGGGCGTTTCCTTGAAAATCGTAAAGGCAGCATCATGAACGTCTCAGAAGAGAAGATCAGTCAGCCAACCGACGTGAAGGAGTATGACGTCGTCATCCTCGGCGGCGGCATCAATGGTGCCGGCCTTTTCCGCGATCTCTGCGAACAAGGTGTGAACTGCCTGATTACCGACAAGGGTGACTTTGGGTCTGGTACGAGCGCCGCACCCTCAAGGCTTATCCATGGCGGCTTGAAATATCTTGAGACAGGGGAGTTTGGCCTTGTTGCGCAGTCGACGCTCGAGCGTAATCTTCTGTTGAAAAACGCTCCACATCTGGTTCGGCCGCTACCGACGCTCATCCCGATTTTCTCCTGGACGAAAGGGGTAGGTGCAGCGCTTCGAACCTTGTTCGGTTCGAAGACAGCGCCGCGAAGCAGAGGCGCCTTGCTGATCAAGATAGGACTTGCCCTCTACGATTATTACGGGTCACGCGACCGCGTTATGCCACGCCACAAGCTTGTTGGCCGGCGACGGGCGCTGATGGAGACGCCCGGCCTTACGCCCGCTATTGTTGCCGGCGGTACTTATTATGACGCCGCAGTCAGTCATCCTGAGCGTCTGGTTTACGAGCTGATTGCCGATGGGATCAAGGCAAACCCGGCGGCGGCGGCGGCAAACTATACGGATATAGTGACGGCCAAGGACGGCGTCTTGACCTTCCATGATCCGCATGGACAGACTTTGACGGTCAGGCCGAAGCTCGTTGTCAACGCCGCAGGCCCCTGGATCGACCACGTCAATAAGAAGCTCGGTGCGCCTTCGAAAATGATCGGTGGTACGAAGGGCTCTCATATTCTCATCAAGCATGACGAGCTTCTGAAAAGCCTCGCTGGTCGGATGATCTATTTCGAAGCCGACGACGGCCGTATATGCCTCGTTTATGAGTATCTGGGGCTGGCCATGATCGGCTCAACGGACATACCGGCGGATGATCCGGATTCCGTTCATTGCACCGATGCGGAAATAGACTACCTGCTCGACAGCGTACGCATGCTGATGCCTGGTCTGCGCTTTGGGCGTGAGCAAATTGTCTATGCCTATAGCGGCATCCGACCTTTGCCCGCCTCGAACGCTGCAATCCCCGGCCTTATCAGTCGCGACCACTCTGCGCCTGTGCTCGAGCCCGAAGCAGATCGTTCCTTCCCGATCATCTCTCTCGTTGGCGGCAAATGGACGACGTTTCGGGGATTTTCTGAAGAGGTGGCTGATACCGTGCTCAAGCGCCTGCAACGCAGCCGGCGGATCAGCACGCGGAGCCTGCCGATCGGTGGCGGAAGAAATTTCCCAAAGACCGAACAGGAACGGCGTCACTGGCTATCGCGTATCGCAGGTTCGGCGGGCAAGACGATCAGTGATATCGAGCCACTGCTCGTGCGATATGGCACAACAGCGGAAACAATTGCACATCATCATCCGCTGACCAACGAGGCCGGTCTGTTGCCTGATTCAGGTTACAGCTTGACGGAAGTCGATTTCATTTTGCGCAACGAGCAGGTGGTCCATCTTTCGGATCTTGTTATGCGCCGTACCACCTTGGCCATTACCGGCTTACTGACCCGGCGTGATCTCGAACAGATAGCTAACCTTGCTGCGACAGTGCTTCACTGGAGTGACGAAACGAAGCGCGCCGAACTGGAACGGGTGGTGGATGAACTCACCACGCGCAACCTGATGCAGCTGGAGCCAGTGCAGAAGGCTTACGCGGCAGGATAAGTCGCGCCCGTATTATCTACGGCTTGCCATCCAGGCAAAACTGTACTTATCTGACGGCGTTCTCAGGGCGGGGTGAAACTCCCCACCGGCGGTATCGGGAGAAATCCCGGAGCCCGCGAGCGCCTCAGGTGAAAGCCAGAGGGTCAGCAGATCCGGTGAGATGCCGGAGCCGACGGTTAAAGTCCGGATGAAAGAGAGCAAGACAAAAACGCCCTCGGCTGGGGGCGTTCGGCGCTTGTTCGCCCAAGGGAATTTTCGCGCCTGCTGAAAAGGCAGGCATGAGAAGCCGGACATCCGGCGTAACCCTTGAAAGGCAAAGACTATGACTATCGCCACCAAACCTACCGCAAACCGCATAGCGGTCATTCGTGCGCGTTGGCACTCCGACATTGTCGACCAATGCACGTCGTCCTTTGTGACAGAATGGACAGCACTTGGCGGTTCTGAGGCCGATATCGATCTCATCGACGTGCCAGGCGCACTTGAAATCCCACTTCATGCACAGCTATTGGCAAAAAGCGGCCGCTACAGCGCCATCTTGGGATGCGCCTTCGTCGTCGATGGCGGCATTTATCGCCACGATTTCGTCGCCGGTACGGTGCTCGAGGGGATCATGCGGGTTCAGCTCGATACAAGCATCCCGATCCTTTCCGCCGTTTTGACGCCGCATCATTTTCAAGAGACGGATGCCCATATCAACTTTTTCCGCGATCACTTCGTGATCAAGGGAAAAGAAGCGGCAAATGCCTGCAAATCCATCCTTGCCGCCCGCGCGGCTGTTGCCGCGCATTAGATCCTCTTTCATCAGCGACCGCCGCATAGCGGCGGTCGTTTTCGTCGTTGATTTTTTTCCTTGGGCCGCGACGGATATCTCTCGTCCATCCGTATAAGATGCAAAATGACGACGCACGCCTGCCTTTAGGTTTGTTCTGCTGAAGGAGAAAAGCTTTCGCTGATTTGCAACCGCTGTTTATCCGGAATGGGAAAAGCCTGCCGGCGGCAACGTTCACGGTGGGCTGAAAGGCATTGTTGTTGCGGCCGCTGACATGAGCAATGACCCTGACGAAACACTTGTAAGAGGCGTTGCAGCTGGCGACCCAACGGCCATGCGAATGATGGTCGAGCAAAAGTTGCCGCGCTTTTTGGCGCTCGCCACGCGCATGCTGGGCGATAAAGCCGAAGCCGAAGACGTTGCGCAAGAAACATTCCTGCGAATTTGGCGGCATGCCGGAAGCTGGCGACAGCGTGGTGCACGTTTCGATACTTGGGCTCACCGCGTGGCGCTCAATCTCTGTTACGACCGACTTCGCAAAAGGCGAGAGCAGCTCATGGCAGAGCCGCCCGATATTGTTGATGAGGGACCGTTACCGGGTGCGGCCTTGCTCGATGATACGATTACGGAGGCGATGGTGAAAACTGCTCTACAATCGATCGCTCCGCGCCAACGGGAAGCCATCGTACTTGTTTACTACCAGGAAATGTCCAACAAAGAGGCCGCTGAGGTGATGCAAGTAAGCGTCGACGCCCTTGAAAGTCTTCTATCGCGCGGTCGGCGTGCTCTTCAATCGATCCTAAGGGAACTGCAATCGTGAGAGCTGAGAGCGAGCAGATGAACGAGGAATTCTTCAGGCGAATGGCGGCGACGTACGGCGGCGACCTTCAACGCTGGCCGGAGGACATCCGCCGCAAGGCGCAAGACCACTTTGAGACCCATCACCAAGATCGTAGTCTTGGCGACGCGGAGCGACTCGACAAAGCACTCGATCTTTATGAGGTGCCCCGACCTTCAGCGGCGCTGATCGGATCTATTCTTTCAGCCGGGACTCGGCTGGAAAAGCGCCGCCTTCGTCTGCGGCGTCTTTTAATCAGCGCAGGCTTGGTGGGCGTTGGCCTTGCCGGAGGTCTGACAGGGGCGATTGCAGTCACGACAATCGCTCCGGCACCTCAGCTCTACGGGAGCGACACGATCACTGCTTTCGGCAAGGTGCCCACCGAAAGTGAGCTCATGCAGGAGGCCCAATGAACGATCAGAATTATAAGAGGCTGATGCTGGGTCTATTGGCGTCAAACACATTCCTCATCTGCGCGATGATCGGCGCTGGCCTCGTTTACCTTAAAACTGAACCGGCACCCGCCGTCCAGCGTCTGCCTCTTGCTGGTGAGCAACTGCCGGGCAAAGAACGCGGTGACTTTCAAAAAGCGCTTTCGGATGCGCGCCGCGATGTTAGGTCGACGGCACAGGACGCGCGGCAGTCAAGGCTCGAGGCTGCCGCTTTGATGGGTGAACCCAACCTCGACAAGCAAGCGCTCGCCGATGCGCTGAAAAAAGCGAGAGACGCAGAATATGCAGTGAGAGCGGCGACGGAGGCAAAAGCGGTCGATTATGTTGCTGGCCTGTCGGTCGACGAGCGGCGGCGCCTTGCAGAAGGCCTAATCGAGCGCGAGGTTCCAAAGCCTGCCACGAAATGATCACAATCGGTAAGCGACGGAATTCTCCGCCGCCACCGTTGAACAGCCGATTGCGAAACGGAGTTCGTATCGGCAATGGCAAACAGCAAAGACATCGATGCAGCACTGGCGCTCTGGCGATTTGGCCTCGGCGCAAAGCAAGATAGCCTCGCGGCTATCAAAGACGATCCACGCGACTACCTGCGGGAAGAGATTGCTGAAAAGGCAGTTCCAGTTCCCGCCGGCCCTTCCCTTCATTCGACTCCAAGCCTGCTGATCGCGTTGCGAGAATATCAGCAGGAGGTGAAAGCAGAGCGGGAGCGGCCCGCACCCACTCAGGTGTCGGCAACTGCAGGCGCTGTCATGGGAGCGGACAAGACGATGATGGCAGCGCCGGGCAATGCTGGACAACCAGCGGCAACAGCCGGCACTCAAGCTACCCCGGGACAAGACGCCCAACATCCACAACCGCCCAAGGACAACCAGCCCACCAACCAAATGGGAATGCAGCCCATGCAAACGGGCCAAATGCAGGGCGGTTCCAACGATAAAAAGCAGGACACCCCGGCCTCAAAACGCCGCTATTTCCCCCAGGAAATTCTCCTGGCGGAAGCCAATGCCCGTTTTAACGGCACGATCCATCAGCCGATGATCGGCTTTGGGGAGCGGCTTGCGATGTTCTGGGCGAACCATTTCTCCATTGCTATCAGCAAGGGAGGCGATGTTCATATCCTGGCCGGTGCTTTCGAAAGAGAGGCCATTCGCCCTCATGTCTTCGGCCGTTTCGAGGATATGCTCGATGCGGTGGAGACCCATCCTGCAATGCTTGTCTTCCTCGACAACCAGCAGTCGATCGGACCGAATTCGCAAGCCAACAAAAACGGCAAACGCGGCCTGAACGAAAACCTGGCCCGCGAAATCATGGAGTTACATACACTCGGTGTGAATGGCGGATATAGTCAAGCCGACGTGACGTCGCTGGCGCGGATCATTACCGGATGGACCGTTTATCGGAACGAGAAGCAGCCGGATGGCTGGGGCACGTTCTCCTTCAATAGCTATGCGCACGAGCCGGGCGATCAGACTGTAATGGGCATCACCTATGGACAGGGCGGCTTTGAGCAAGGAAGACAAGCTCTTGCCGATCTAGCGCGCCATCCTGCAACAGCCCGTCATCTATCTTTCAAGCTGGCGCGGCATTTCGTTGCAGATAACCCGCCGCAATCACTGGTCGATGCCATGACGGCGGCCTATACCAAGACCAAGGGCGATCTTTCCGCCGTCTATAAAGCAATGCTTGCCTCAGACGATGCGTGGAATCCGCAACTGACAAAGATGCGCATGCCGCTCGACTATGTCAGCGCGATCATCCGCAGCACCTCGATCATGCCCAAGCCCGAGCAGGTGGTCTCCGTGCTCAACGCTCTCGGTCAACCTTTGTGGAACCCTGCGGGCCCCAATGGCTTTTCCGATGGAACAGACGCCTGGGCATCGTCCGAAGGGTTGGCAACCCGGATAGACGCCGCCAATCTTTTTGCCCATCAAGTACAGGGCAATGTGGATCCGCGGAGCTTCATCAGCGATCGGTTTGGCCCACTTTTGTCCAATGAGACGCTGACGGCAGTCTCGCGCGCCGAAACCAAGCAGCAAGGGCTCTCCATCGCATTCCTTTCCCCCGAATTCCAGAGGCGTTGATCATGTTGTGCGAAAACCTTACCCCCACTCGTCGTGCCGTACTCGGCGCTTCCGGCGCACTTTTCGCCTGGGCTTTCATGCCGAGCTTCGTTAAGGCGGCTGGTGCGCGAGACCCGCGCTTTATCACCATCATTCTTCGCGGTGCGCTTGACGGTCTGACAGCGGTGCCGCCGGTTGGCGATCCAGATTATGCCGGCTTGCGGCAGTCGATCGCCATGCGGATGGACGGCGACAATCCGGCATTGCCGCTCGACGGTTTCTTTGCCCTTCACCCGTCCATGCCGAATTTTCAAAGACTCTTCCAAGCAAAGCAGGCAGCTGTCATTCACGCAAGCTGCACGCCGTACCGTGACCGCTCGCATTTCGACGGCCAGGATGTGCTCGAATCCGGCTTTGCCGCACCCGGTCACGTCGACAGCGGCTGGCTGAACCGATTGATTGAAAAGCTGCCGGCCGGCGACAAGATAGCGCCCGGTTCGGCCGAGCGCACGCGCGGTCTTGCCGTCGGTGCCAACGCGCCGCTGGTTATCCGCGGCCAAGCGCCGGTGCTCGGCTGGTCGCCCTCGGTGCTGCGTCAAGCAGATCCCGATCTCGCGCCGCGCCTTGCCGATCTTTACGGACAAACCGATCCAATGCTCGCCCACCTGCTGCAGGAGGGTATTGAAACCGGGAAAATCGCCTCGGGCCTTGACGTGAAGGCAAAAGGCGGTCCGGGCGACCCCTCCGGCATGGAGCAGATGGCGCGAGGGGCCGCTCGTCTTTTGGCACAGGAGGACGGTCCGCGTGTGGCCGCCCTTGCTTTCGAAGGTTGGGACACGCATGCGCAGGAAGTCGAACGTCTGTCCAAATTGCTAGGCGGTCTCGACAATGCCTTCGCGGCCTTCCAACAGGAATTGGGCCCAGCGTGGAAGGATACCGTGGTTCTCGTCGCAACAGAGTTCGGCCGCACCGCCCGAATCAATGGGACAGAAGGAACGGATCATGGGACGGGAACGACAGCTTTTCTGGCTGGCGGCGCTGTGCGCGGCGGACGCGTGATCACCGACTGGCCTGGCTTGAAAGAGAATCAGCTCCAAGACAAACGCGACCTGGCTGCAACGACAGATCTGCGCTCTGTCATCAAAGGCATCGCTGTCGATCTTCTTGGAGCGGATGCCGGACCACTGGCCGGAGCGGTCTTCCCAGGATCAGAAAAAGTGGCACCAATGAAGGGGCTGATCGTCTAGTTTTAGACGAGCGATGCTTTTGCAAGGACCTGTCTTCCTCTAGAAGACAGGTCTGGGTCCTTGTTCACAAGGTTGCCCACGCACGCCCACGACCTGAAAGAACCCTGCACCCCTGACCTTAAGTTCTCTCTTGAAAGCGGCAGCCGATGATTGCTCTGCCCGACATGCCGGCCAAACAACAGCCGGCACATTTTCAAAGGTCAAAAATTTTGTTCTTTTTTAAAAACACCACTTGCGATCCGAAACGGATATAGTTAGACAGCAGCCATCGAAGCGGACGGCACGTCCGAGGGCGATTAGCTCAGTTGGTAGAGCGCCTCGTTTACACCGAGGATGTCGGGAGTTCGAGTCTCTCATCGCCCACCATTCGTTTTCTGAATTTTTATTCCTTTTGCGATGAAGCTGGATATTGGTTTGAAATAAGCCTGATATCGCCTGTTTCTGCTGGTCGGTGCGAATGCCCTGCGTCTACAACCCGGCGTGGAAGGGACGCGATGTTCCTGGATCTGGTTTTCGACGCTCTGTTATAACAGCACTCAACTTTGCCAAGCCATCAGGACATGCTGTCCCGTCAGGCTTTCCATCTCCAGCCGTATTTCCACTCTTCCAAAAAACGATTTTATATTCTCGTACAAAATGAGTCAGCCGATTGGAAGATGCGGTAACAAGGCGGCCTGCATTTACCAGACCGGAATTTTTCTCGCGTCGGACACCACCGGTAACTGCTTTTTGCTCGTGAATTCACCAGTCAACGCTCACGTCCGTTTTATACTTCTAGTGGGACATGTTTAATCTTTGAAATTACGCCTCGGCGCTGCGTTTTGTTGTTTCCGCGCATCGGCATTTACCAAATCCACTAAAGATCGTAAGTAAATCTCGACTTAGAAAGAATTTCACAGGTATTAAATAAGCGTTAACATCCCCTTATAAGGAATAATTTATGAAGATAAGATTTTTAGCCGTCGCGGTTGTTACGGCGTTGTCCACGCCAGCGCTTGCCGCCCCTACCCCTCCTAGTCAGAGCACAGTCTATAATACCTCACTGAAAACGTTCTTCACTAGCCTCGGATCGAACTGGGCCTCTTTGCTCGGTGTAGGGACGTATTCGGGACATTGGACCGATACAGGCACCCCGGTCTCGTTTCCTGAAACAGGGTTGAGTTCGGTGTCGAGTACTGTCTATGACTGGACGCTCCACGTGACGGCTTCGCCGACCAGCAAGGCTGCTAATGGCGTGGAAACATTTAAGGGTTATACCGCCCTTTACTTTATGTCATCCCAGATTGTTAAGCTGCCAAACGGGACTTCTGGCTCCGGATACGAGGTGCACGCTACAGCAAATGTTACCGCTGTCCCTGGTCCTGAAGCCGGCGCTGGAATCGGAGCTCTTACACTCGGCGGTATGGCGCTTTATCTGAAGCGTCGTCGGAAGGATGATGTTGCAATTGCTTGATGCACAGCAACAGAGTTGATGTTTTAGAGGCGCTTCCGGGCGCCTCTTTTTTGTCTAGAAGCATGTAAAGAGTAAACTCGTCTTAGCCGTCTTCTTCATTCAAAAGACGGCGGGCTTTCTTAGGTCGGATCAGGTTGACAGAGCGCGGGCGTTGATGATGCGGGTTCTTTATCTTTCATGTGCCCTTTTCCTCGTCGCTGGCGGCTCCATGTCCTTTAGCAGCCGCTCGGCACTTGCTGTTGTCTTGAAAAGCTGCGAGATCAGTTACCGGATCACAGGCGCGGCATTTCCATGCCTCAAAATGGTCGAAGCGCCCTCGCCGCTGGATTCCTATGCCATCCTCCGAGAGCCCTCGAGCGAGGGACGAACGATCTTTACGCCGCTTGCTTCCGTCAGAGGGGTCGAGGACCCAAGGCTCTTGAAGTCGGATGCTCCCAACTACTTCGCGATGGCCTGGGGCGAAATCTCAGCTGTCCTGCCTGCGAACAGGGACCGCTGGGACGATGCTGCTCTTGCAATCAATGCGGCCGTTTATCGAACCCAAGATCATCTTCATATCCATCTCGGCTGCATCAACCCTGATGTTAGGCATGCGCTCTCGCCGAGGTCGATTGGGACGGGCGCGTTCGCAAGAATGACAGTCAAGCTTGAGCGACAAACCTTCTGGGCACGCTTCGTGCCCGGGGATGATCTCGAAAGAATCAACCCGTTCAAGATGGTCGCAGAAGGTGTGCCTGGCGCTCGCGCCAATATGGGCGGTGCGACAATCGCCGTTATCGGCGGCCGATCGGCTGATGGCGGTAAAGGATTTTATCTCCTGGCAACCGTCATGTCCAACCCGCCGAAATCGCTCGCCGCCGCTGAAACACTCCTTGACCCGACATGCGGCTCATGAACTGCTCTGGCTTCGGCTCCTCGATTTGGCGCTGCTCTGGTCGCAGCGCAAAACGTTTCTACTGGGAACAACTAGAGTTCTGACCGAGGATGACCATCGCGTCACTATGAAGCCACATCAGCGGCTTGATTGAGCGACAAGTCCAGTCTCTGATCCGCCTTCATCGGAGAATCTATACTGTCGCTCGATCTCAAGGAGACGCTGCTTTCGCCATAACCCTCCGCCATAACCGGTCAAGGAACCATCCGCTCCAATGACGCGATGGCACGGCACCATCAACGCGATCTGGTTGGCGCCATTGGCGCGTGCAACGGCGCGAACGGCCGACACGTTGCCGATCCGCCTCGCAATCTCACCGTAACTTCGAGTCGTGCCTGGCTTAATTGATCTCAATTCCAACCAAACTGCTTGGGCGAACGAACTCCCCTCCTGAAAGAGCGGCGTTTCAAACCGTGACAAGCGACCTGAGAAAAATGATCCCAATTCCGCTTTTGCGTGTTCGATCACTTTGTTTTCGCCGACACCGATGCCGCCTTTGGCTGAGGTTCTAAGCTTGCGCAGCTCAGCCGGAAGCGCTTTGCGATCAACAAATTCCAGAAGATGAAGGTGCGTCTCGCTCGCCACTGCGATCATGTCGCCGAGAGGTGTTGCGACCCAATTTGCCTTCAGGAGACTATCGTTCTTGAGGTCCGCCGGCGCGCAACCGAGAATACGGGAAAAGGCTGCCCGAAACGCACTCGGCGATTCAAAGCCAGCTTCATATTGCGCGGCAATCACCTGTCCGCCAGCCGACAGCGTCTCGAACCCCTCGCGCAGCCGCCTTTGCCGCGCCATCTCCAAAAACGTCATCCCAAAATGGCGCTTGAAGCTGCGTCGCACGGTGGAGAGATCCAAGCCCAGCGCCTCGATATCCTGCTCTGACCATCGGTAGTCTGGCCGGGCGTCCAGTGCCTTCAGCAAAAGATCGATGGTGGGATCGGCAGATGCTGCCGCCTGCAGTGGATGGCAACGCTTGCAAGGGCGAAAGCCCGCCTCAATGCATGCTCCGATTGTCGCGTGAAAGGTGCAATTGTCTCGCAGTGGCTTGCGGGCAGGACAGGTCAATCGGCAAAAGATGCCGGTTGAGGCAACACAGACATAAGCTTGTCCGTCAAAGCGTGCATCTCTGTCGAGCAGCGCGCGGTAAAGTGTGTCGTGGTTTGGAAGATCGAAAAGCATGCTGTTTCACTAACAATTCCGCTCCGGCTTGTCCGTCGAAAATCGGGCGTCTATTTCACAGTAGATAACGTGCAGTTTGCTATGAGCGACACCAATTTCCAGTGATCGGCGCCATCGGCAAGGCGCTAATAGGTATCACTCACACGCTATAAACTGATCGCCTCACACGTAACCGAACGTTCAGGACCAAACCAAGCTCAATGGGAGGCAAGCCAGTCCGCAAGCTCGGCTTCGGCGCGCTCGAGAGCGCTGTAGTTTAACAGCTTGCGCAGCATGGCCACCGTCACGGCACGCGCCCTCAAATTAAAGCGTCCATCTTCGTTGTCTTCACCAGCACTTTGATAAACATCGAGCTTTTCATAAAGCTGCTGCAGACGGTTCTGCACGCTTCGCAGCGATAGACGCCTTCGCCGGGCAATGGCGCGATCGGTCAATCCAAGTGCGATATCGATGAGGATCTCATATTCGGAGTCGGTGAAACCCTTGGTTTGGCCGAGGCTTTTTTGCTGCATGCCGCGGACTTCCCGGTCAATCACGCACTGCGCCTCGATAAAGATGCTGCGCAGCGCAAGTCGCAGGCGCTCTTCGGATGCGGATTTTAGCACATAGCCATAGGCTGCCCCATCCGGCACGATCCTAGAGACCCCACGAACATAGGCTTCATCCGAGTAGTTGGACCAGAAAAGAATACGCGTATCCGGTCTTTCCTTCCAGATGGTGCGAGCAGCTTCGATGCCGTTGCGGCTTGCCATTTGCAGGTCCATCACGACATGCGCCGATTTATGATCGCGCGCTAGCTTTTCTCCTTCTTCACCATTCTTTGCTTCGATTACGACGTCGCATTCCGGCAACGATGCCGAAACGGTTTCGCGCAGAAAGGAGCGATGGAGAGGGTCGTCTTCGACGATCAGGACTTTCATGTCTCTTGGCCGATTGTGATATGGGGTTGTGGATGCAAATCACGCGGCAGATGGATGCTAATCCGCGTTCCGCGTCTCGTCGTTTCGGCAATCGAAAATCGAGCCGAGATCAGCCTTGCGCGTGTCTTCATGTTGTTGATACCCCCGCCATGTCGTCGACGCGCTTTATCGATGCCTATGCCGTCATCAACAACCTCTATGAGAACCCCGTCTGGGGCGTCTGACAGACTTACCGTGATCGTCTCGGCCTGCGCATGACGGACCGCGTTGTTGATGGCTTCCTGCGTAATGCGAAACAACGCGACTGAAACGGAAGGCTCCAATTGATCGATCACGCCATGCGTTTTGTCGATAATCGTCCCGTCAATAGTCGCGCCGCTGTCTCGGATCGAGCGTCCAAGATGGTTTTCAACGGCTTCTGCAAATCCGAATAGCTGCAAGACGGAGGGCTTTGCCTCTTCGATGATCTGGCGAAGATCCTGCATGCAATGCTGCAGACTGCGGGCAAGCGGCTCCAGCGCTTCACCGCTCAATTCCGGCTCATGCGTCAGGCGCTCCAAGCGACGGGATAGGCGAGTCAAATCGGCAAGGGTCTGGTCGTGCAAATCCATGCCGATCCGCTGGCGTTCTGCCTCCAGCGCCTCCGTCAGTTTCAGCGCTCCAAGACGAAGCCCTTCTTCACGCGCCCGCACCTCAGCTTCAACAATTGCCGATTGCTGAGCTTGTTCGGCCGTGCGGAGCGCAAAGAAGTATGGCGCCAGCAAATCGGCGATCGCCTGACCATTCGCAACATCGTCCAAACTATAAAGCCCGACCTGATGCGAGGAGCAGCTTAGGGCGCCGATGATCTCGCCCTGTACCTTCAGCGGCACATGGATCCGGCTGTGAAGCCCCTGTTCGAAAATCGGCCGAAAGAAAGCGCCTTCGAAATCAAATCGCGGATCGGCGCAAGCGTCATCGGTCAGAAGGTAAGAGGTCTCACCCCATAACAGCGAGCGAATGGGACTATTGGAAACGAGCGCCGGAGGGTCATTTCCCCAGGCAGTTTCAATACCCGTTTCATAGGCGGTATGGTATTTGCCGCCATGCATGATGATGCAGACGTCGAGATGGTCGTGAGGAATAATGTGCGCGATCTCGGCCGCCACGGCGCGGATTGCGGAGCGGAACTCCAGCTGTCCTGCCAGCAGGCGCGAAATGCCGAGATAATGGTCGAGCAGCGCCGACGGCGCCATCTTGAGCACGTGATCCTCCTCCCGCCGGATTTGCCTCTTTGCCGGGCTCTGCCTTCCCTTCACAGTTAGCGCCGACATGGACCGCCGCGTCTTGCGTGATCCCGCATCTTTTACAGGGGTTAGTGCAACGTCGCTGCTGTTTTCTTACTATACAAATGATCCCGTCTGGAACATCCTGAAAAAGCTGAGAGGAGGATCTCAGCATTGAGAACATAGACCCGCCCAAGAGGGATATTGGGGTCGAGAGGGAGAGAGACAGTGAAATTTAGAACCATGCTTCTGGCATCGGTCGCCGTTGCCTGTGCCGCCATGCCTTTTTCGGCCCTTGCCGACACGTCTGGCAAAAAGATCGCGCTATCCAATAATTATGCGGGCAACTCCTGGCGTCAGGCGATGCTGACGAGCTGGCAGAAGGTTACCGGTGACGCCGTGAAGGCAGGCATAGTTGCCGCTGCCGATCCTTTCACGACGGCTGAAAACCAAGCGACCGAGCAGGCAGCGCAGATCCAGAACATGATCCTGCAAGGCTATGATGCCATCGTCATCGACGCTGCTTCGCCGACAGCCCTCAACGGTGCCGTCAAGGAAGCCTGTGACGCCGGTATTACGGTCGTGTCATTCGATGGGATCGTGACCGAACCGTGCGCATGGCGCATTGCGGTCGACTTCAAGGGCATGGGCGCAAGCCAGGTCGAGTATCTTGCGAAGAAGCTGCCGAAGGGTGGCAACCTTCTTGAAATTCGTGGTCTTGCAGGCGTGTCCGTCGACGACGAGATTTCCGCCGGCATTCACGATGCCGTCAAGAAGTATCCGCAGTTCAAGATCGTTGGCTCTGTTCATGGCGACTGGGCTCAGGACGTGGCGCAAAAAGCTGTTGCCGGTATTCTGCCAAGCCTCCCGGAAATTGCAGCCGTCGTGACGCAAGGCGGTGACGGTTATGGTGCCGCGCAGGCATTTGAAGCTGCCAAGCGTCCGATACCGACCATCGTCATGGGCAATCGCCAGGACGAGCTGGTCTGGTGGAAGAAGCAGAAAGACGCCAACAACTACGAGACGATGTCGGTATCGATCGCACCCGGCGTGTCTACGCTCGCCTTTTGGGTCGCCCAGCAGATTCTCGATGGCAAGCCGGTAAAGAAGGATCTGGTCGTTCCGTTCCTGCAGATCAACCAGGATAACCTTGAGGCGAACCTCGCCAATACGCCGGCCGGCGGTGTCGCCAATGTCGAGTATACCCAGGCCGACGCACAGAAAATCATTGCCGAGAGCAAATAGTCGAAGGCTCCCAAGCCCCTACGCCGCCCGATCATAGGGATCGGGCGGCCTTTTTGCCTGCGGGAGATCAAGCGTGCCCCACGGATCAGCACCACCAGCCGTCATCGATGTCCTTGACGCCAAGGTTCATTTCGGCGCCGTCAAAGCCCTGGATGGCGTTACGATGAGCATCCGCCCTGGCGAAAGTGTCGGCCTCGTTGGCCATAATGGCGCCGGAAAATCAACAATTGTCAACGTTATCAATGGCGGGCTGACGGCACATTCTGGCTCCATCTTTTGCGGTGGCCAGCCCATAGAGCGCTATGGCATTACCGCTGCTCGCGCAGCCGGCATAAGATGTGTTTTTCAGGAATTATCGCTCTGCCCCAATCTGACGGTGATCGAAAACACGCGGGTCATGCATCGCGCGCTTCAAGGCTGGGGTTGGAGAAGGCGGGCTGCCGCTATCATCTCAAGCACGCTGAACGAAATGTTCCCCGGCAACACGATTTCTCCAGATGCGACTGTCGGCGATCTGTCCATCGCCGAACGGCAGATGGTCGAGATTGCCACGGCCTTTTCGACTATTTCGCAGGCTAACCCCGTCAAACTGGTGATCCTCGATGAACCGACCTCCTCGCTCGATGCGAAACTAGCATCTCAATTGCTGACCTATGTCCGCAAATTCGTCGCGCAGGGCGGCTCCATCCTGTTGATCTCGCATATTCTGAGCGAGATTCTATCCTCTACGGACCGGATCATCGTCATGAAGGATGGTAAGGTCGTTGCGGAAAAGCCTTCCGAGGACTTCAACCATCACAGCCTTGTTGCGGCGATGGGGAGTGTTGTGCGGGGCCGCGATGCGGTTTCGCGCCGCAACCTGAACGCCGACGACAAGCCGGTCCTGACCGCCTCCCCGCGCAAGGGAAAAGGCTTAGCCCTCAACGCATTTCGCGGCGAACTGATCGGTCTGGCGGGTCTTGGCGGCCACGGCCAGACCGAGCTTCTGCTGGATCTTTATCTATCGAAGACCAGCAGTTGGTTAAAACAGCCGCGACCGGACGTCACCTTTGTCGCGGGAGACAGGTCGCTGAATGGGGTTTTTCCTCTCTGGAGCATCATGAAGAACCTCACCATCGCGAATCTGGGTGATCTGTCGCGTCGCGGGATTGTGAGCGATGAAAAAGAAGGAGCTTTGTCAGCCAACTGGAAAGAGCGGATCGAAATCCGAACGAAAGATATGTCGAACCGCATTCTTTCGCTTTCAGGCGGCAATCAACAGAAGGTGCTGTTTGCGCGCGCATTGGCGACTGCCGCGCCTGCCGTTTTGATGGATGATCCAATGCGCGGCGTCGACATCGGCACCAAGCAAGAGGTCTACGCCATTATTCGGTCCGAAGCGGAAAAGGGTCGCACATTTGTCTGGTACTCAACGGAAATGGACGAGGTCACCTTATGCGACCGTGTCTATGTTTTCAGTGAAGGCGTGATCGTCCGCGAACTCGTGGGAGATGAAATCACGGAAAAAAACATCCTCGCCGCCTCCTTCATGGGAGCCGCGGCATGAAAATACGCGTTTCTTCCGACACTATCCGGCTCGTTATTCCAGCCCTTTCGCTCACGATTCTTCTCCTTTGGGTGTTCTATCTGCAGCCGAGAACAATGAGCTATCTCGGCCTCAACCTCCTCTTCAACCTTGCGGTTCCCATCGCGCTCGCAACCATCGCGCAGATGCTCATCATGACGGTCAATGATCTTGATCTTTCGATGGGTTCATTCGTGAGCTTCATTGCCTGTGTCGCGGCGACCTTCCTCCAGTCCAATCCGCTGCTCGGAATAGTCATCCTCATCGGCGTGATCGTGATCTATGCCGGTTTGGGGGTTTTGATCCATCTTCGCGATCTGCCATCGATCGTCGTTACACTGGGCATGAGCTTCGTCTGGAGCGGCTTTGCCATTCTTCTTCTTCCCTCGCCCGGTGGCCAGGCTCCGCAATGGGCGCGCGACATCATGACGGCACGGCCTCCTTTCGTCCCAATGGCGATCATCGCCAGCGTCATCATCGCGACAGTTTCGCATTTCGTGATCATGCGCTCATCTTTTGGCGTCATCCTGCGTGGTGTGGGCGGCAATGCTCGCTCCGTCGAGCGCGCCGGCTGGTCGATCCTTGCGGCGCGTGCCGCAACCTATGCCGTGGCAGCCTTCTTCGCCATCTTGGCCGGCATTGCGCTTGTCGGCCTGACCACATCGGCAGATGCCAACATTGCACTGCGCTATACCTTGCTATCGATCGCCGGTGTGATCCTTGGCGGCGGTGAATTCGTGGGCGGGCGCGTTTCGCCGATCGGTGCTGTCATCGGCGCATTGACGCTGACGCTCGCAGGCTCGTTTCTTTCATTCCTGCGGATTTCACCGGATTGGCAGATCGGGGCGCAAGGAGCAATCCTGATTATCGTACTCGGTCTCAGGCTTCTTCTGAACCGTATGGAAAAGAGGCAGAAGCGCGCATGATCCTGCAACGATTGTTCCGCAAGCCCTGGATATGGGCTTTCCTCGCCGCGTTGATCGTCTGGGCTATCACAATTTTGTTCACGGGCGGCGCAAGTACGATCGGCCTCACGCAGGCGGCGCTCACCTTTGCCGCCTTCTCGATCCTCGTGGGTATCGGCCAAATGTTCGTCATCACGCTTGGTCCCGGCAATATCGATCTTTGTGTACCAGCCACAATGACCCTGTCGGGCACGATCGCGCTCAAATTCATGAATGGCGATGCCTCGCTGATCCTGCCAGGCCTGCTGGTCGCGATCGCAATCGGCATTGCGGTTGGGATCGGCAACTACGGGCTGATCAAGCTATTGCGTATCCCACCCATCATTGCGACGCTCTCCATGAGCTTTATCGTTTTGTCGATGGCAATCTGGACCAATCGTGGTTTGCGGATCAAGCCACCGGATGCGCTTGGCGGGTTCGCGACTGCAACGACCTTCGGCATGCCGAACCTTGCCTTCATCGCGCTGGTGGTTTCCGTTCTGGCCTACATCCTTCTGCAAAAAAGCGTCTATGGGCGTTGGATTGCCGCGATCGGGCAAAGCATCAACGCGGCAAGAATGGCTGGCATTCCCGTCGATGGCGTTCGTTTGACCACCTATGTCCTTTGCGCGGTTTTAGCGGCGGTCTGTGGTTATCTGCTCGCCAGCTTTTCCGGCGGCGCTGCCCTGAACATGGGACAGGAATATCTTTTGATGTCGATTGCCGTCGTGGTCATCGGTGGAACGGCCGTTGCAGGCGGAGATTCCAATGTGCCGGGCATCTGGGGCGCTTCTCTCTTCATGTTTCTCGTTGTGTCAATGCTCAATACCTATGGCTTTGGCGCAGGCATTCGCCTTGTCATGACTGGCCTCATCATCATCGCCGTCATCATCCTTGCCGGCGGACGCAGCCTTAAAAACAATTAATTGCGGATCATTCCATGCAGGACGTTTCTCCTTTTGAAATTCATGACCAGCGCTTTGCCTCCCTTATCGTGGGCAGCGCGCGGCTCGAAGAACTTTGCGCGACATGTCGCTGGGCAGAGGGCCCCGTCTGGTTCGAAGACGCCCAGCAGCTGCTTTGGAGCGACATTCCCAATCAGCGGATTATGCGCTGGGTTCCCGACGGCGGTGTCTCAGTGTTTCGCACGCAGTCGAACTTTAGCAATGGCAATACGCGTGATCGCCAAGGACGACTGGTTTCCTGCGAACACGGAACACGGCGCGTCACGCGGACAGAAGCTGATGGCAGCATCACCGTGCTGGCAGACAGCTATCAGGGAAAGCGCCTGAATTCGCCCAACGATGTCGTTGTTCGCTCCGATGATACGATTTGGTTCACGGATCCCACCTACGGCATTATGTCGGATTATGAGGGTTATAAGGCCGAGCCCGAGCAGGAAACCCGCAATGTTTATCGTCTGGAACCAAGAACTGGTGCGTTGACGGCTGTCGCTACTGATTTTCTGCAGCCGAACGGTCTGGCCTTTTCACCAGATGAGACGAAACTTTACGTCGCCGATAGCGGGGCGAGCCACGCGCCATCTGCACCACGACATATTCGCGTCTTCGATGTTGAAGGCGACAGCCTCCTGAACGGGCGGGTGTTCTGCCATATCGACAGCGGCGTTCCCGATGGATTTCGTTTCGATGTCAGCGGCAATCTTTGGTGCAGCGCTCAAGATGGTGTGCATTGCTTTGCGCCAGACGGCGTTCTGATCGGCAAGATCAAGGTGCCCCAAACGGTGGCTAACCTCACATTCGGCGGCACAAGGCGCAACCGGCTGTTCATCGCCGCAACGCAGTCGATCTATTCGATCTATCTTGCGACCAATGGCGCGCAGCGCCCATAAGCGAAGACGCGGCGCGTGAAGATGCGGGCTTTATGTTTTATATCCGAGCTTTTCGAACATGACGCGAAATCCCGGATCGGTTGCAATATAGGCTTCCATCAGAAGGGATAGCTTGGTGGCGACGATGGGGGTTGCCGCCGCAAGCTTGCGCATGCGCTCAGGATCGGAAACCGTCGTTTCGGCATAGGTGTTGAAGTCGTTTTCGGTGGAGGTCGCGCCATAGGCCGTCAAGATCCCGGTCTCTGGCGCTGGATCGCTCTTACCATATTGACCAATCGCAGCCGCAGCCGTCGGGTCGGGCTGCCATCCCGGCGGCATCAAAAGCCCCCAGCGCATGGCGATCGTCGGTTGGCGCTGCCAGATGATCGACGAAAACTCATGATGAACGCCAAGTCGCGCCGTATCGAAATTCGTTTTCTGATCATAATCCGCGTTGCTGACGAGAACAATGAAGTTAGGCCCGTCCGTTCCGCCACCGTCGACGCCATCGAATTTGATGTGACTGGCGAGAATGATCGCCGGGCATAGCCGGGCGAAAAGATGGTCTGGATAAAGCGAGAGCGACTTTGCGATCCCCTCAAGCGTCGGCTGCAAGTGGTCGCGACTTACTGGTTCCAGACTCACACCTGGAAGAAGGCTCGCGACACTCTGTTGCGAGCCTCCCACCTTCATGGCTGCTGGGTCACCAATCAGGATCGACGTGCCGCTTTGCTTTTCAATCTGCGCCAAAAGTCCGGAGACATCTTCTTTGGAGCTTTCCGAGGCCGGGAGCCTGCCATAAAGAAGCAGCCCCCCGGCAATTAAAAGCAATACGGCAAAGAGATAGCGGTATCGCGCCATTCGTTCTTCTATCAGTGAACCAGAGCCGGCGTCACGCCCGCTCCTGCCTTGAAGACCAATTCTAGCCTTAAGGCAGCTGGAATTGCCGCACGCGGCAGGACCGTTCCAGCCATCCGCGCACCGGATAAGCCGCGAAGCATGGATATACCGCGCGCATAGGATGCCCCTGCAGCCGCAAAGGAAGCTGGATCATCGGCGATGCCAACGCCGCTCAAATCTTCAATCAAGGTGCCGACCACGATTGCGCCGGCAACCACGATCAAGCCCGTACCGATGACTTTTTGCCAATTGGTACCCTCATTGCGGACCGGTTGTGCAGACGGTCCGCGCGGACCCGTCGGCTGTGGCGTCAATTCGATGACATAGGCCACGTCCTCTGCCAGATAGAGAAAGTTGCCGATCGTTCCTTCAAGCTTGGGCAACTTGATCTCAAAGCGAAGCTTGGGCATCGGGCTATGCGAATCCACCTGCGTTCCCACCGCAAAGGTGGGCAAGTTCGGATTCTTGCTTTGCGAGACCAGCATGCTGCGCAATGTCAGCTTATTTTGCCCAGGCTCGTAAATCATATTGGTTTTTGAAACGAGTTGATTGAAGCTGTTGTTTGCGGCCTGGGTAACGGCCACCTCAACCTCTCTCTGCGTCACATAGATGGCGGGATAATTTTCCTTTGTCGACAGAAGCACGCTGCCGGTCATCTTCATCTCGATGATGACGCCGGGCTGGGCGATCGGCGGAAACTTGATGTCATCGAGTTTGTACTTGAAAACGACTGGCGACTTCACATGAGGAAGTTGCCGCGAGAGCGGACCGTCTGCGGGAGCCGTCTGCGGCTCGTTCGTCCGCATGGGCTGAGGGCTTGGTGTCGATGCCTGCTGCTTTCCAGGTGCCGTCTCGTGGTGAGGCGGTCTATGCGGCGCAGTGGACTTGTTCGGCGAGACCGCGCGGTGAGCACCGATGCCCTGAGTGACCGGAATGAGGATGACTTGACCGGGATAGATCAGGTCGGGATTTTTGATTTCTCTACCCGTAACAGCGATCACATCGCGTCTGTTGTTATAGCGCCAGATCCTTGGCCACTCATTGGCATTCCCAAGATAGGCCTTGCTGATATCCCACAGCGTATCGCCAGAAACCACTGTATGGCGGGGCTGAGCCATCACTCCCTCCTCGTTGTCAGAGCGCCGAAAGGGCGCATCGCATCTTTACCGTTCCATTACGCTTATGGCCCGCATCCACAGATGCCGGCCGCCTCAGTTACGGCGTCGAACTTAGCGTTGTCTGCCAAAATGGGAAGATGCCTACTACAACGAGCAGAAATTTTATCGGCGTGCCTCAGCCCATGCGTTCGGACGCGTAAGAGCCGGGGCTTGCCGGGAAGACAATTGTCTTGTTCCCATTGATGAAGGTACGATGATGGATATGGGCGTGGATCGCGCGTGCCAGCACTTGCGCCTCTACGTCGCGCCCCAGCGAAACATAGTCATCCGCCGATTGGGCATGGGTAATGCGCACCGTGTCCTGCTCGATGATCGGGCCTTCATCAAGATCGGCGGTGACATAATGGGCGGTTGCGCCGATCAGCTTAACACCTCGCTCGTAGGCCTGTTTGTAGGGATTGGCCCCCTTGAAGCTCGGGAGGAAGGAGTGGTGGATATTGATGATGCGGCCTGACATTGCTCTGCACAGATCGTCCGAGAGGACTTGCATATAACGCGCCAGGACGATGAGTTCGGTGCCGGTTTGCTTGACGAGGTCGAGCAGTTGAGCTTCCGCTTGCGGCTTGTTGTCCTTCGTCACCTTGATGTGGTGGAAAGGAATATCGTGATTGACCACCTGCTTTTGATAATCGAAATGGTTGGAGACAACGCCGACAATATCGATCGGCAAAGCGCCGATGCGCCAGCGATAGAGCAGATCGTTCAGGCAGTGGCCAAAACGTGAGACCATCAGCAAAACTTTCATCCGGTGGTCGCCGCCATAAAAGTGGTAGTCCATCTCGAAGGGTGGCGCGATTGCGGCGAAATCATCTGCGATCTCCTCTTCCGATACACCTTCCTCGGAAATGAAGGAAACACGCATGAAGAATTTACCGGTGGCCAAGTCGTCGAACTGGGAGGAGTCAACGATATTGCAGCCCTTCTTAGTCAAATAGCCGGAAATGGCGGCGACCACCCCTTTGGTCGACTTGCACGTCACTGTCAAAACGATGTTCTTCGTCATTGTTCGTTCCTCTTGGCCCGGCGAGCAGCCGCTGCGCATACGGCCTTGCTTCCTGCGATAGTGCCGTCCTATCCCAGAAGCAACCGGCTGGCTCGTCCATTCCCGTCACATCCTGCATTTGCTTCGACGCCGCCTGCGGATCTCGTGTGAAGCAGCAAAATACGGACGATCATCAAAAAGGCCTGGAGAGATCGTCGGCACGCTCTAAATCGGCCATGAGTTCTGCAGCAAAACTGCGCTGGCGACGACATGCCTTTCGGAAACGCCCGCCACCTTTGTCCAGATTTTTAGGAGACGCATTGTGACACTGCCTGCCCTCTTCCGCCCACTCGAACTTGGCGGCATGACGCTGCGCAATCGGATTACGATAGCCCCAATGTGCCAGTATTCGGCCGAAAACGGCTGTATGAGCGATTGGCATTTGATCCACCTCGGTCAATTGGCCTTGTCAGGAGCCGCGCTCTTGACGATCGAAGCAACCGCAGTGGTCCCGGAAGGCCGTATTACCTATGGCGATGTCGGCCTTTGGGACGATGCTTCGGAAAAGGCGATGGAGCGTGTGCTGAACGGCGTGCGCGCCTGGTCGGATATGCCTATCGGCATTCAGCTTGCACATGCCGGTCGCAAGGCCTCAACCGAAAAGCCATGGCTGGGCGGCAAGCAGATCAGCGCGGACAGGCAGAATGGATGGCGAACCGAAGCGCCGTCGGCGCTTGCCTTTGCTGAAGGTGACGACGCACCGGTTGAGATGTCGAAAGAACGGCTGATTGAGGTCCGCAATGCCTTTGCCGCAGCCGCCAAGCGGGCAGCACGGCTAGGGCTCGACTTTATCCAGATCCATGGCGCGCACGGCTACTTATTGCACCAGTTCCTGTCACCGCTTTCGAACCGACGCGAGGATGAGTATGGCGGCAGCCTGGAAAACCGCATGCGGTTTCCACTTGAGGTTTTCGATGCTGTGCGCGCGGCGTTTCCGGCCGATCGCCCAGTTACCATGCGCTTGTCAGGGACAGATTGGGTCGATGGCGGATGGGATATCGAAAGTACCATTACGCCTTGCAAGGCTCTGGAGTCTCGCGGTTGTGCAGCGATCAACATGTCGAGCGGAGGCCTTGATCCTCGTCAATCGATCCCCACCAGCCCCGGTTATCAGGTCCCACTGGCGCGCGCGGTTAAGCAAGCTTGCAATATTCCCGTGGTCGCCGTTGGTTTGATCACCAACTATGATCACGCCGAAGCCATTGTCGCGACGGGAGATGCAGATCTTATCGGCCTTGCACGCGGCATACTCTACGATCCGCGTTGGCCATGGCACGCCGCCGCGCACCTTGGCGCTCAAGTCGAAGCTGCACCTCAATATCTGCGCTCACAGCCGCATCAATTTCGCGGATTGTTCAAGAGCAAATAGCAATGGCTTTTTACGTTTGAGCAACTTGAGCTGAGGCACGAACGGGAAGGTATCGTCGGCCATGTTTACCGGCGATACCCTTGCTGAAAAATGGAGGATCGGTTCGATATCCTGTCAGGCAACAGCAGCTGCTGAGCGGCTAATCTTGACCGGAGCGCCCTTGTAGGCGGGCGTGCCGGAATTTCGGTCATAGTCGGAAAGTGCTATCACGGCGTTCAGCTCCGGGTAATATCCGGCGACTGCGCCTGCGGGAATATCGTATTCAACGACCGTAAAGCCGCGCACGATGCGGGTCGAGCCGCGCACCTCATGTACACTTTCGAGGTCGATCAATGTGCCTTCTTCAAGCCCCCTTGCCTCCATATCTCGCCGGTTCATGAAAACAACGTCGCGCCGGCCGAAGACGCCGCGATAGCGGTCATCGAAGCCGTAGATAGTGGTGTTATATTGATCGTGGCTGCGCAGTGTCGTCAGCACGAGGGCCTCTCCTGACGTAAGCGCCGGGTCCTCGCGAAGGCCGGCCGCAGGAATGAAGGTCGCCTTTCCGCTTTCCGTGTTCCATTGTCTTTCAGAGGCACCGATATGAAGCCGGAACCCACCTTTTTGGCGAACCCGGTGATTGAAATCGTGAAAGATGGGAAAGACTGCCTCAATCTTTTCGCGAATGCGATCGTAGTCAGCGATCATGCCATCCCAATCGATGCCGTGGCGTTCACCGAGCGTGGCTTTCGCAATGCCAGCAATAATGGCAGGTTCGGACCGAAGGGCTGAGCTGGGCGGCTTCAAAAAGCCGCGCGAGGCATGAACCATCGACATGGAGTCTTCGACAGTGACGGACTGAGGCCCGGATTCCTGCATATCGAGGTCTGTTCTGCCAAGACAAGGAAGAATGATAGAGGTCTTGGCGAGCAGCAGATGCGAGCGATTAAGCTTGGTGGCAATATGCACGGCGAGATCGAGATTGCGCATGCCGGCGAAGCTGGCCTGCTGATCGGGCATGGCAACGGGAAGATTGCCACCCAAGGCAATCAAAGCTTTTGAGCGACCCTCCACCATCGCCTCAATGGCTTCAACAGCGTTGTGGCCTTTGTGCTTGGGCGGATGAAAGCCGAACGCTCGCTCGATGCCTTGGTTGAGAGAATCGCCAGGCACCTCGGTGATTCCGACGGTACGATCGCCCTGAACATTAGAATGGCCTCGCAATGGGCAAATCCCCGCGCCCTGCCGGCCCATATTGCCTCTCAACAGCAGGAGATTGGCCAGTTGTTGGACATTCTCGGTGCCGCGGCTGTGCTGGGTAATGCCCATGCCGTAGCAGAAGATGACCCTTTCAGACTTGATATAAATATCTGCAACGCTTTCGAGTGCCTCACGCGTCAGACCTGATATCGTGCAGATGTCATTCCAAGAGGCGGCATCGATATCGCTGCGCAGCTCGTCCAACCCAATAGTATGTTCTGCAATGAACGTATGATCGAGGACGGGCGGCTCACCCGCCACCTTCGCGGCATCATCCCGCTCGAAGAGAATTTTCATCAAGCCTTTCAAGACAGCGAGATCTCCGCCGGGCTTGACCTGGTGATAGGCCGACGCAATTGCCGTTGACGAAAGGGTCGCCATCTCGATGGGGTCTTGCGGGGCGGCAAAGCGCTCCAGCGCTCGCTCGCGCAGCGGATTGAAGACAATGATCGGCACGCCGCGGCGCGATGCCTCATGCAAAGTGGTCATCATGCGCGGATGGTTTGTCCCGGGGTTATGCCCAAAGCTGAAGATCGCATCTGTATGGTCGAAATCCTCCAGCGTCACTGTGCCTTTGCCAACACCGATAGACTTTGGCAGACCGACGCTGGTTGCCTCGTGGCACATGTTCGAGCAGTCAGGGAAATTGTTCGTGCCGTAGGCCCGTACAAAAAGCTGATAGAGGAATGCTGCCTCATTGGAAGCACGCCCAGATGTATAGAACTCCGCTTCATCCGGATTTTGGAGCTTGTTGAGCTCTTCTCCAATGAGGCCGAACGCGTCGCCCCAGTCAATTGCCTCGTAACGATCCCGCTGCTTATTATAGAGCATTGGATGCGTCAGCCGTCCTGCATCTTCAAGCGCATGGTCGGTCCAGGTCCATAATTCTGAAACGGGATGTTCTTCAAAAAAGCTGGGCGGAACGCGCTTTGCTGTCGATTCCCACGTAATCGCCTTCGCGCCATTTTCACAAAATTCGAAAGAGGATGTGTGGCGGGGATCAGGCCATGCGCAGCCGGGACAATCAAAACCTTCGGGCTGATTAGCTTTGCTCAGCGTCGCACTGCCCTGCGCCACGATCTGCTGATGAGCAAGCGTCTTGGCAACGGCCTTGAGAGCGCCCCAGCCACCGGCCGGCCCCTTGTATGTTTCTATTCCTTCGGGGCGTTTTCTCGCCATGCCGCTCATCCTTCTTACAGTTGGCGCGGCTGCCGGAGATAGGGCAGCCAGACCCCCTAAATTAGATGTTAGGCAATCCCCGTCAACGCTGGCGAGACATCTTCGCGATCAATCAATGATGAACAGGTACAAATGACGCATTGAGGCCCTGTTCAATTCCAGCTACCAGTGACGCGATGGAAGGGAGCTTGGTTTTGACGCATCTCTCAAGCATGGCAACACGCTGGGCAACGCGGCTTCTGTGCGTCCTTGCGTTGGTGTTGCTCGGCTTAGGCCATCAGCCGCCCGCATTCGCCGGGACCGAAGCAACGCAAATCTCCCTGCCGGACGGCACGGTCCCGAGCCTTTGCATCACCGGATCCGAAAAGATCCACGACCATCAGCATAGCCATGATGGTTCGGGATTGTACAAATGCGAGGCATGCCGCATTGCGGCGGGGACGCTGCTGCCCTCGCCTCCAGAATTCGGCGAACTTTATGGCCGCCCGCCGGTTTCGGAAAAGCTCTCTTCCGAGATCAGGCAAAGCGATGGGCGTTTTCTTGTTTCACATAAAGGGCCTCGCGCCCCGCCGATGCCTCTTCAGGGGTATTGAAGCCGTTTTCACGTCGATGTTTCGCTCTGCATTCGGTCCTACCCGTCCGCAACAGATATCTTGGATGGGTCATTCGCGCGGCAATCGACGCTCTTTCCTTTAACTCATAGAAAGTTCTGCGATGTCAAAGTCATTTCGCATCATGCTTGTCGTCACCGGCTTTATCCTATCGCTTGCTGGCCAAGCCTTTGCTCATGCCCATCTAAAGGCTGCAATGCCGGCAGATAAGGAAACGGTCAGCTCACCTGAAGAAATCGATCTCAGCTTCAGCGAGGCGATCAACATGAAGTTCAGCGGCATCAAGCTTACCGGTCCCGATAGCAAGGACGTCAAGCTCGGCGAGCCCATGCTCATGGAAGACGACAAAATGTTGATGGCTCCGGTCAATGAGAAACTTCCGGCTGGGCAATATACCATCGAATGGCATGTCTTGTCCAAAGACGGGCATAAGACAAACGGCAGCTATAGTTTCACCGTTAAGCCGTGATCGGTCCTGAGACCGCTATTATCGGCTGCCGCTGGCTCTTCGCGGCGGCAGCTCTCTTTTTATGGGGCGCGGCGGCTTATCTGTCGGTCCTCGTCCCCAATGACTTGTCGCGACGGGTATGGACACACCTTTCGAAAGTCCGCACAGTTGCTCTGCCAATCCTGATCTTCGCGACATTGGCGGGGCTTGCCTCCCAGGCCGCCAATATCGGTGGTGGATGGGGCGACGGTCTTCGACCGGACATGCTCTGGGATGTCCTCACCGACACCAATCTGGGTCCCGCCTTCCTTCTTCAAATTTTCGCATTGGCTTTGTTGCTTGTTTCTTTGCGTCTTTCTGCTTCAAGACAGATCTATGTTACAGCCTTCGGCAGCGCTTCGATGCTGATCAGCCTCTCGCTGACGGGCCATGCCGTTATGAATGACGGCTGGATCGCAATTGCGCATCAGGCAAATGATGTTCTGCATGTTTTATCGGGCGGTGCTTGGATTGGCTCGCTTTTGCCTGTTTTCATCATTTTGCGGACTACCCGTGGCTCCGACCACGCCGCAAAGACGGCGCTGACGCGCTTTTCGACTGCCGGACATTTCGCAGTGGCGCTGGTCCTCGCAACGGGGGTCATCAATCTATTTCTGGTCCTAGGCTTCCTCCCCTTGCGCTGGAGCAGCCAATATCAGCTGCTGCTTTGCCTCAAGATCGCATTGGTCTTGATGATGGTCGGTCTCGCGGTTGCCAATCGCTATGTCTTCGTGGCTAAGATGGTCGAGCAAAACTGGGCGAAGCGGGCGCTGATCTTCGGCACACTGACCGAAATACTGATTGCAGGCTTTGTCATCGGCTTGGTCGCTTGGTTTGGCACCTTGCCGCCGGAATGAACCTAGAAAAAATCGCAACACGATTTTTAGCGCCTCTTGAACGAGAGAAATCGCAAAATTATCTGATGAGTACCGGTCGCCAAGTGGGGCCGGAACCAAGGACGCCAAGCGCTCTTGGCGTCTTCCTTTCCATGTTGCTTAACTGAGGATATGGCTATGAGGACAAATTTTGATTTCACCCCGCTGTTCCGCTCCAGCATCGGCTTTGACCGCATGTTGAGTGCCTTGGAATCGGCAAGCCGCATCGATACGATCGATAACTGGCCACCCTACGATATCGTCAAGGATGGCGATGATCGCTATCGAATCTCGATGGCTGTTGCTGGGTTTTCCGCAAATCAACTGAGCTTGACTCAGGAGCAGAACCTGCTCGTGGTACAGGGTGAACGCCCTCAGGATGAAGGCGGCCAATATCTGCATCGCGGCATATCGGGCCGTTCCTTCCAGCGCCGCTTCGAGCTTGCCGACCATGTCAAAGTTGTCGGCGCGAACCTCGTTGATGGGTTGCTGACGATTGATCTGAAGCGCGAAATTCCCGAGGAAATGAAGCCGCGTCGGATCGAAATCAACAAGCATCAGGCTCTTGCGGATCGCCAGACAGAACCGCTGAAGATTTCGAGCGAAAAGACCGCTGCTTGAACGACAGCGTGAGGTGAAAATCTTTCAGGATTGTCGTGACGCCTGATGGACAATCACCATGGCGGCGCGTCAATGCATCCCTCGGAAGATACAGCGCGCTCGTCAAAAGCGGCCCACCCTGGCGTGGGCCGCACAAGATTAGCGGTGAATATCCGCAAAACGCCGTGCTGTGTCTTCAATGACGGCACTTTGCGGAGCTTGTTGAGAAACCGATCTCGTCAATCTCATCACCATCGCCGGCATGGGCTTTAAGAGCGGGTTCTTGAAGAACGCTCATGCCGTGACGTCCGCGGCAAGCGATGATTTTCTTGAGTGAAAGCTTTGTGATGGTTCGCGATACCGTTTCGATCGTAAGGCCGAGATAATCAGCGATATCCAGCCTGCTCATGGGCAATTGGATCAGATTGCCAGCGGCTTCCTTTCGGGAGGCCTTGAGCTCCTGAAGAAGAAAGCTGCAGAGGCGTTGTTCGGCCGTCTTGCAAGATAAAAGCACCATCTGATTTTGTGCAGCGGCCAGCTCATCGCGCAGATGCGCGACCATTTCCGTATGAAGATGCGACGAAAGCGCAAGCTCCTCATCAAAGTCGCGGCGAGGCATGCGGCGGAATACGACTTCGCCGATGGCTTCGGCGCTGTAGACGTAATGCCTTTTGAAAGAGATCCCCACAATATCGCCGGTGCGCAGAAAACCGCTAATGACGCGACGGCCATCGGGCAGCATGCGACAAATTCTTAACGTGCCACGCAGGACCGTAAAAACATGTTTTGCAGGATCGCCTTGAAAAAAGACGATCTGACCGGATGCGGCATATTCGACCGACTGGCGTTGGAAAAGGGACGCCAATGTTGATGTTTCGGCTGCGAGTTTGGCTTCCTGTATAGATTTGGCAGCAGAACGAAGATCGATTGCGAGCATATTCACGGTCCTTCATATGTCCTATGGACGCAATTGACGAGACCGACGTGACGTGGGAATGCTGCGCACGTCAAAGATGGTGCGCGTTTGTGACAGATTGTAACAGCCTGCACGTCGGGGATGAGAATTGGGATCAAACGGACCAAATCAAGCAACGCATATCCTCGTGGTGGACGATGATGCGCGCATCCAGCAGATGCTCTTTCGCTATCTTGAGGGCGAAGGCTGTCGCGTCACATGCGCTGACGACGGGAAGGATATGCACGCCAAGCTGTCGCGGCAGAGATTCGACATGATTCTGCTCGATCTGGTGCTGCCGGGCCAGGATGGCCTTGATATCCTGCGCGAGTTAAGGTCGACATCAGACATTCCTGTCATCATGCTCACCGGCCGCGACGATGTCGTCGATCGGGTCGTTGGCCTTGAATTTGGAGCCGATGACTACATCGCAAAGCCTTTTCACTTGCGCGAGGTCTATGCTCGGATCAAGACCATCCTGCGTCGTCGACCCTCCGGACCTTCAGCCTCGTCAAGCGCACCGGAAGTTGTGACCTTCGATGGATGGCGGCTGGACAAAGCCCGTCGCCAACTGGTGAACGGCGAGGGTATCGAGATCGAGCTGACGACCGGCGAGTTCGACATGCTTGATGTCTTTGTGGCGCATGCTGGCCGCGTTCTATCTCGAGACCTTCTGATGGATCTCACCCGTAATCGCACGCTCGAAGCTTTTGACAGAACGATTGATTCACAAATCGTGCGCCTGCGGAAAAAGATCGAGGCGAACCCCAGCAAGCCGCAGCTCATCAAATCGGTGCGCGGTGTCGGCTACGTCTTCACCGCCAAGCCGGAGCCAGTTTTCGCCTAGCCGGGGATTGCGCCTCGGACCAAAGGTGCTGGCGTAAATTATGGCGTCGGCAAAGTTGGCGGGCGAACCTCCTCTTGCTGCCGCATCGTGCGCAATTCGTACCAGAGGGCGTTGAGTATGCCGGCGGCCGCAGCAAGGCCAAGTCCCAATATCCAAGAAAAATACCACATCGATTTTCATCCTTTCCCATCTACTGACCCGACAGAAAGCATCGGGCAGCCATCATCGCTTTGTGCTTCGCTTCGATTAATAGGCAGAGTGCCCCGCCTTGCTGATGTCCTCTTCACCGACTTTCCCCCAAAGCACACGGTAAACCCAGGCCGTATAAGCAAGGATCATCGGCAGAAAGATCACGGTGGCAACCAGCATGTTGCGTAGCGTCGCGCGGCTCGACGATGCGTCAAAGATCATGAGCGAGTGTCCTGGATTGCTGCTGGAAGGCAGGAGAACTGGAAACATCGAAAGGCCGACCGTACCGATGATGCAGGCGACTGACAGCTGGGAGACGATGAAGGTCAGCCCCTCCTTCCTCATGCGGAACCCGACTGATACGAAAAGAGGCAGGATGACGCCAAGGGCGGGCACGATCCACAGCACCGGATAATGGTGGAAATTTTGCATCCAAGCACCGGCATTTGCGCTCACCATTTTGCCCACTGGGTTAGACGGGCCGTCCCAGACAATGTCGCTCGTAACTTCATAGCCGCCAAGAAAGCCCATCTTGACCAGCACACCGCCAAGAGCAAAGAGCAAAGCAGCAAGAACCGAGATCTTCTGACCGACAAGGGCCGCCCGGTCCGCAACGACACCATCGGCCTTAAAAGCAAGCCATGCAGCTCCGTGCATTAAAAGCATTGTGAGGGACACAAGGCCGCAGAAGAGCGCTGCAGGATTGAGGAGCCCGAAAAGATTGCCCTCATAAATGGGGCGTAGATCGTTCGTGAAGTGGAAGGGTACACCAAGCAGTGCATTCCCAACAGCAACGCCAAAGATAAGGGCGGGTATCGCGCCGCCCACGAAAAGCGCAAGGTCCCAATTCGAACGCCAGCGCGCACTTTCCCGCTTGGAGCGATACTTAAAGCCGACTGGCCTTAGGATAAGCGCAAAGAGAACAAGGAACATGGCGAGGTAAAAGCCCGAAAAGCTCAGCGCGTAGAGCGCCGGCCAAGCCGCAAAAATAGCGCCGCCGCCAAGGATGAACCATACCTGGTTGCCTTCCCAGACAGGACCTACTGTGTTGATCGCGACCCGCCGCTCCATGTCGGTCTTAGCGACGAATGGCAACAACGCGCCGACGCCCATGTCAAAACCGTCCATGACAGCAAAGCCAATGAGAAGGACACCGAGCAGCACCCACCAGATCAACCTCAGCGTCGCATAGTCAAAAAGAAAATCGATCATTTCATTCATCCCTCTTCGGAATTATTCGGCAGGAACGAGGCTGATGCTCATGCCTTCAGGCTCTTGATGAAGGCCTGACGGACCATGGCTGATCGCCTGAAGCATGAGTTTAACTTCAACGACGGCGAGCGCTCCGTAGACAAGCGTGAAGCCCAGGATCGTAATCAACAGATCCGTCACGCCGAGCGAAGATGTCGCCAGGAATGTCGGCAGAACGCCCTCGATGATCCAGGGCTGCCGGCCGAACTCGGCAACGAACCATCCGAACTCTACGCCAAGCCAGGGAAGCGGCATCGCCAAAAGCGCAATTTGAAAAAGCCAGCGTGGTGCCTGCCGCTCCCTTGTCGTGAACCACAGCGCGACGAGGAAAACCGCAAGCAGCAAGAAACCGCAGAGAACCATCAGACGAAAAGTGAAGAAGATCGCAGGCACCGTCGGAACGGTAGACCAGGCAGCCTCTTTGATTTGCGCCTCCGTCGCTCGACGCGGATCTTCGATGTAGCGCTTCAACAGCAGCGCATAGCCAAGGTCGCTTTGCGCAGTATTGAACCGAATCCGTGCCTCCGCATTGTTGCGGTCCGCCTTAATCGCTTCCAGCGCATCGTAAGCAATGAGACCATTGCGGATGCGGCCTTCCGCCTTTTTGACGAGATCGAAGACACCAGGGATCTGCTGTTCAAACGAGCGCGTACCAATCAGTCCCATGACCCAAGGGATCTGGATCGAATATTTGGTTGTCTTGCTCTCCATGTCGGGAAGGCCGATGGCCGTGAACGAGGCTGGGGCTGGCTCGGTTTCCCACATGGCTTCCATGGCAGCGAGCTTCATTTTCTGGTTGTCGGTGATTTCATATCCGCTTTCATCTCCAAGCACGATCACGGACAAGGAGGACGCAACACCAAAAGCCGCGGCGATGACGAAAGACCGCTTGGCAAGTTCGACATGCCGTCCGCGGAGAAGATAGAAAGCTGAAATACCAAGAACGAAGGCTGCCCCGCAGACATAGCCTGCCGAAACGGTATGGACGAACTTCGCTTGGGCGACCGGATTGAAAATTACCGCCGCAAAGTTCGTTACTTCCATACGCATCGTATCGGGGTTGAAGGAGGAGCCGACCGGATTCTGCATCCATCCGTTGGCAATCAGGATCCACAAGGCTGAGAAATTGGTGCCGAGCGCCGTCAACCATGTCACGACAAGGTGGGCACGGGGCGACAACTTTTCCCAACCGAAGAAGAAGAGGCCGACAAAGGTCGCCTCGAGGAAAAACGCCATCAGCCCCTCAATGGCGAGCGGCGCACCGAAAACGTCCCCGACATAATGGGAATAATAAGCCCAGTTCATCCCGAACTGGAACTCCATGGTGATCCCGGTGGCAACGCCAAGCGCGAAGTTGATGCCGAACAGCAAGCCCCAAAATTTCGTCATTTCGCGCCAGATGACGCGTCCCGTCATGACATAAACGGTTTCCATCATGGCGATCATGATGGAAAGGCCGAGCGTGAGCGGCACAAAGAGAAAATGATACATAGCCGTCAGCGCAAATTGGAGACGCGACAGTTCAACAAGTAATGGATCGACCATGACTGGCTCCTTTCAATGAAGCCTGTGTAGGAGCAACACCCGGTCGGGTCCTTGATCCAGGTCAAATGCTGTTCGTCGCGAACATGGCATAGGATCACCATGACCAGATCAGATCGCAAAATTCCGAATCCGAGACCATCAAGTTGCATGCTCGCCTTTGCCCAAGACGCCGCAGTCCCGCTCTTGCGGTCTTTAACGGCGCTTCACACAGCCCGGCACTTAGCGCGGCTCGGCCTTGCGGCCTCGCTTTCAGTAGTCACTGGCTGCATGATCGAAATGTCGAAGCTATCGCCTGGCGGCATAGCAGCCTGCGCCGCGAGCCTTCTGCTACTTCTTGTCATCGGCTTCTTCGCAGAGCGGCGTCAGGCCGAAGCAGAAATGATCGTCGCCGAGAAAATCTGGAAAAATACGTTCGAGCAGCTTGAGCGACTCCCGCTTGGCGCTCTCCAGGCCATCCCCTCAGGAGCGTTGATTACAGCACTGCAACGTCATCCGCGCGCTATTGCAGCGCTTGCGGTGGGCAATAAGCTTGCATCGATCATGCTTTTTGTCGGCCCGCTGGCCGCCGCGGTCGTCATCGCCCCATTCTCATGGCAAGCTGCTCTCTTGCTGTGTCTGGCAAGTCCGGTCCTGATTGCGTTTTTTATTTTGTTCGGCAGCGTCATTCATGCCAGAGCGTCTCAGCAGGAAAAGGCATTGGGCCGGTTAGCTGCGCAGTTCGAGGACCGCGTCCGGACCTTACCGACCATTGTCGCTTCCCACGGGCTGAAGCGGCAAAGCGAAAGCCTTGACGCGCGCATGGGAGCCTATGCCAACAGCACTGTTGCCGTTCTCAAGATAGCGTTCTTGAATGCCGGCGTGATCGACTTCTTCGCCTCTCTCTCCATTGCAGTGCTGGCGGTGTTCCTCGGCCTTGGGCATTTGAAACTGATCGCTCTTCCCGGTTTTTCTGATATCGCACTATGGCAGAGTCTGATGATCCTGATGCTGGCACCGGAATTCTTTGCGCCTTTTCGCCGCTATGCGGAACAGTATCACACCAAGGCAGAGGGACATGCCGCAGCGCAAACCCTCGATAAGCTGCTTTTCGAGACCGATGCGCAAAGGCCATCGGTTTCATCCATGTCCATTTCGAGCATGACCCTGAAACTACCGCCGAAGGGCCTCGTTGCCATCGTTGGCCGCAGTGGCATCGGCAAATCGACCTTGCTTCGCCATTTGTGCGGTCTTGAAGGTGGGAATGAGACGTACCCACAGTCCGTCGATTGGCTATCGACAGACACTTATATTTCTGCGGGCACGCTGGCATCAGCTATCGGTTGGAATCGCGGGAAAGTGTGTCCCACACGGCTCCTGCTGGTTGCCAGCCGCGTTGGCCTCCTCGATGATGCAAGTCTCCCGGAGGGCCTTAACAGCAGGATCGAGGCGGGAGGACTTAATCTCTCCGGCGGACAGAGACTACGGCTTTCCGTTGCCCGAAGCCTGTTATCTGATCGTAACATTTTTGCAGACGAGCCGACTGCAAAACTTGATCCCTGTAATGCCGAACGCGTCAGGCTCGCGCTGGCGGACAGCGCACGAGAGCGTCTGGTTGTGGTTGCCACACACGATCGGCAACTGGCAGCTATGGCTTCACAAGTCATAGATCTTGAACAAAGCGACGTGCCGGTGAAGGAAAACACGCTATGACGGCTTCGACCTCAAAGGAACCTGTTGTGGAGCAAGATAAGCAACCATCTGGCACAGGCGGACTGTGGCGCTTGACCATGCTCTTCACACTCCTTGCCTTTGCATCGACGATCTCTCTGACGGGCACATCGGTGTGGCTGTTGGGAAGCGTCGCGCTCGCCGGCTCAGCCGGCGCAGCCTATAGCTTCAACTTCCATATTCCAGCAGCGCTCATCCGGCTCTTTGCCATCCTGCGCACGACAACAAAGTATGGAGAGCGCGTTTCCGGTCATAAAGCTGCTCTGCTTGATCAAGTTGAGCGCAGAACGAGCTTGTTTGCCGGCATGGCATTTTCGCCTGCTGTCCGACGACTCGGATGGCAGTTAGGCGATCAGGACAAGCTGGCCGACTTCATCGACGATGTTGAAGATTTGGATTATGCGCGGCTGCGCATAAATCTTCCCTTTACGGTCATGATCGTTGGGTTCATCGCGCTTTGCGTCATAACGGCCTTCATCGCACCGGCAGCACTTTTGGCGATTATACCGATCGCCGCTACGGCGCTTTTTTATGCCTTCGCTTTGCTGCCGCACAGTGCGGCGATTTGGCATCTGTCACGCAAGCTCCATCGCAGAGCGGGTCGCGAGCTCGGCGCCTGTCTTGGCTCTATTGCGGCCCTGCGAGCAGAAGGCGTCTGGGGCGCCGTGCTGGGTGATGCGTCCATCGATCTTGTCGCAAGCGAACAGCAGATGCTCAATTTGCGTCGCCAGCTGGCAGTGCTCGATCTCATGACCGGGGCACTAGGCCCTCTTGCCGCCTTCAGCGTTCTGGCATCGGCATGGTTTGACGGACTGCGCGCAGAAAGCCTACTGCCTGCTGCCTTCACTGCCTTTTTATGGATTGCCGCAGGCGAAGCCCTTCAAAGTGGCTCACGCATCCTGCTAGCGCGGATTCGTAAGGAGGCTGCCAGTGAGGAACTTCAAGATTGGCCGGCAGAAGCTCTGGACTATGAAGAGCCGCCGAGCGCTGCCGGCAAGGCAATATCGGAAATAGAAGTCAATGATCTCCCGCTTTGCGCACCGAATGGCCGGCGCCTCGGCAAACGCCTGACCTTCGGCGCGCGGACAGGACGCCCCATCGTCATCACAGGCGCCAGCGGCTGCGGCAAGACATCGCTTCTCAAACAGCTTTCAGGCTGGTTTGAAACAGAGGGGAACGACAGGATCCTAATCGATGGCCAGCCTTTATCTGGCAAGGAACGTCGCGCGCTTGTGCACTTTTCCCTCCATGATGCCGCCATCCTCTCTGACACCGTCCGTGAAAATCTATTCGCACCCTCAGCCAGTGATAGTGAATGTTGGGAAGTGCTCCAAAAGGTGGAACTTGACGAGCGGATCAAAGACGCAGGCGGCCTTGATGCCTGGATCCAACAGGACATGCTCTCGCTCGGTGAGGCACAAAGGCTCAATCTGGCACGCGCATTTTTAGCGAGGCGGCCGATCATCGTCATGGATGAACCTTGCGAACATCTTGATCAAGACCAGGTCGAGAGGATCATCGGCAGGATTATCCAGCATTTTGATCGACAAATCCTGATATTTTCGAGCCATCAGCTGCTTTCGAAAGATCACGCATTGCGCACAATTCGGCTCTAGGACGATATGTCTGCATCCGGCTTACCTATCCCAAGGGGTGCAGCCGAGGGTTCGCAACAGTCCAATTCTGGTTCGCATTTCTCCAAGCCATCGTAATGACATGCGCTTAAACATGATAAAAATACTCTTGTTTAAGACGAGCCCCGTCAGGGGCGTCGCAAATGATGGATTGGCAGCCTCATGATGGATATCCGCAGCACAACGGCCTCACGCGAAGCCAATGGCGGAGCAAAGCTTCTTTCGGTCTTGGGCGCTCTTTATCTTGGACAGGGGATTCCGAATTATCTCCTGCTCGTCGCCCTTCCGCCGATCATGCGCGAAAGCGGGGCATCGCGTACCGCGATCGGCCTCTTTTCACTTTTGATGCTGCCGCTCGTATTGAAATTTGCCGTCGCGCCGCTTGTTGATCGCTGGTCGCTGATACCGAGACTTGGTCACAGGCGCGGCTGGATTGCGCCGACTCAACTGTTGGTGGCGGGCGGCATTGCCTCGCTGGCATTCGTCGAACCGCAGCAGGCAAGCCTACTTTTTACGATCTGCCTTGCCATCACAATCCTGTCTTCGGTTCAGGATATTGCAACGGACGGCTATGCTGTGCGCCACCTGACCGATGCCAACAGGTCCCTCGGCAATGCCGTGCAGGCCGGTGCCGTCGCGCTCGGCGTTATCGTCGGCGGCACGCTGGCGCTTGTTCTATTCCATCATATCGGCTGGCGTCCGACCATCTTGATTGTCGCCTTCTTTGCCTTGCTACCAGTATTGGCGACGCTCTGGATGCAGGAAACGAACAAGGACCAAGAGCCGCAGGACCGGCGTGAGAAGCCCAGTCTGAAGCGCTTTTTCCGCCGGCCGAATGCCTGGATGATCCTGGGATTTGCCCTTACCTATCGCGCCAGCGAAGGTCTCGTGCGTGGCATGGAAGGCGCTTATCTCGTCGACATTAAGGTCCCGACCGACTTGATCGGCTATCTATCGGGCGCAGCGGCGGCGACGGCCGGCCTCCTAGGCGTCGCGCTCGCCGCTCTGACCATCCGCAAGATGGGGTTGATGGCAACGCTCGTCCTTCTCGGTGGGCTGAGAACACTGTGCTTTGTCGCCTTCACAATGAATGCCTTTGGCATATGGCCCGGAGTGGCCGTGGCGATGAGCGCTTCGGCATTCCAGACACTGATCCGCTACATGGAACTGGTCGCCATCTACTCCTTCTTCATGAAATCTGCCTCCAGCGACCAGCCCGGCACTGACTTTACCATTCTGACCTGCGCTGAACTCGTGATCTACCTGATTGGCGCGTCCGTCGCTGGCTATCTGGCTGATCTCGCAGGGTATTCAGCTCTGTTCAGTCTCGCTTCCATCATCTCCCTTGTCGGGGTGGGAATTTCAATTTGGTTTCTGGGCATGATCAAGGCCAGGACGCCTGTGCCCGCAGCCGCCTGACACCGAATACGACAATCCGGTCAACACGTGAGGAGCTTCCCATGGATGCTTTCGTAACGACAAGCAACGACTTCTACCTCAACCGACAGTCGCAATTTGAATCAAATGCACGCAGCTATCCACGCCGTTTTCCGCTGGCGCTCAAATCAGCTTTGGGCAGTCGTTTGATCGATGTCGAAGGCAATAGCTACCTCGATTGCCTTGCCGGCGCAGGAACGCTCGCGCTTGGACATAATCATCCAGAGATCATCGCGACTCTTCAAGATGTACTGCGGTCCGGACTTCCGCTCCATACGCTGGATCTTACGACACCCGTCAAAGACCGCTTTATCGCAGATCTTCTCGACACATTGCCGGCAGGACTGCGTGCTGGTGCAAAAATTCAGTTTTGCTCGCCGAGTGGGACCGATGCCGTAGAAGCGGCCATCAAGCTCGCAAAGACCGCAACAGGCCGAAATGATATCGTCAGCTTCCGCGGCGCCTATCACGGTATGTCGCAGGGCTCCCTCTCGCTGATGGGGTCACTCGGGCCAAAGGAAGCTGTCGGTCAGTTGTTGGGCGGAACGCATTTCTTCCCCTACCCCTATGCCTATCGGTGCCCGTTCGGCCGAGGCGGGGAGGAAACGGCAAAGCTTGCTGCGGACTATTTCGAGCGTGCCTTGACGGATCCTGAAGGCGGCATCAACAAGCCGGCGGCTGTTATTCTTGAGGCTATTCAAGGTGAAGGCGGCGTCATCCCTGCACCAGTGGAATGGCTGCGCACAATCCGGCGCGTTACCAAGGACCTTGGCATTCCCCTGATCATCGACGAGGTACAAAGTGGCATCGGGCGTACCGGAAGATTCTATGCCTTCCAGAAGGCTGGCATCATTCCTGATATCCTGGTTCTGTCAAAGGCGATCGGCGGTGGTCTGCCGCTGGCCGTCATCGTCTATCGCGATGAGCTCGACACCTGGAAACCGGGCGCTCATGCAGGCACGTTCCGCGGCAACCAGATGGCGATGGCCGCAGGTTCCAAAACCTTCGACGTCATTCGCCAATCCGGCTTGGTGGAGCGCGCAGCAGAGGCCGGCGGACGTCTTCGCAGTGAGCTGGAACGGATCGCAGCCTACTCGCCGTTCATCGGTGAGGTTCGTGGCGAAGGATTGATGCTGGGGATTGAAGTCGTCGATCCCTATGGCGCGCCAGATGGTCTCGGACATCCTCCGTTCGGGCCGCAATTTGCTCGTGCCGTGCAGGCGGATGCGTTCCGCAAAGGGCTGATCATCGAAGCAGGTGGGCGTCATGGAAGCGTGCTGCGCCTTCTGCCACCACTGACAATTTCGGACGAAGACCTCGGCCTTGTCGTCGACATCCTGGGCTCAGCCTTCCAGCGCCTGGAGCGCAAGGCAGCATGAGCACTAATTTGGCCATATCGCGGATAGCGGAAGACGCTCATGAGGGGTTTGCGCTTCAAGTCCTTAGCAAGGACAACATTTCCCGGCGCGCGTTTCGCAAAGCCGTTCTGTTGGCCGCCGATCTCGTAGCTGCGACGAGTACCTCCACAAGCCCTTATTCAGGCGCCGATATTCCTGCACTAAGCTATTTTATCGGCGAACTCGATCCAATGCCTGAGATCGGTATCGGGACGGAAGCGGCGTTGGCGGAGATCGGGCCAGCGGCGATCGCCCATAGCCTTGACGTCGGCCATCCGGCCGCGATGGCGCATCTTCATTGCCCCGTCGCCATCCCCGCCCTGGCGGCCGAGGTTCTCATCACTGCCACGAACCAGTCGCTGGATTCATGGGATCAGTCGCCCTTTGCAACCCTTGTCGAAGACCATGTGATCAACTGGCTCGTTGGTCTGGCCGGCCTGCCGTCGCAAGCCAGCGGAAGCTTTACCAGCGGCGGCAGCCAGTCCAACCTGACCGCACTTCATCTGGCAGCAGAAAAAAGCGGCCCCGAGGCCCGGCGCAAAGGCGTTATCTTCACCTCAGAGCATTCGCATTTCAGCATTGCCAAAGGGGCATCCATCATTGGCATGCCGGCGGATGCCGTCGTGAAGGTGGAAACAGATGAAGAAGGACGTATGCGGGTGGAGGCGCTTGCGAAAGCCATAGCCACCGCATTGGACAGTGGCCGCTTGCCGGTCGCTATTGCTGCAACCGCCGGGACAACAGACCTCGGCACCATTGATCCCATCGCTGATATAGCTGATGTTGCAGACCGCTTCGGGATCTGGATGCATGTCGATGCGGCCTATGGAGGCGGACTTCTTTTCTCCAGGCATCGTGACAAATTATCCGGACTTCATCGCGCACAGTCCGTCGCACTCGACTTCCATAAAATGCTCTTCCAACCCATCAGCTGCGGCGCCTTGCTCGTGGCCGACGGTGCAAGCTTTGCGCCGCTTGCCACCAAAGCCGATTACCTGAACCCCGAAGATCCCGTTTTTGCGGATGCACCCAATCTAGTCGAACGCTCCATTCAGACAACGCGACGCAGCGATGCGCTGAAATTGCTTATCACCGCCCGCTCCTTAGGGAGAAATGGTCTTGATCGGCTGATTTCAAGGACGCTGGAGAACGCGAAAGACGCAGCCGAGGCTATTTCAAAGCGCCGTTGTTTTGCGCTTGCCGTGACACCGCAGCTTTCCACCGTCGTCTTTCGGTATCTGTCGCCCGCCGGTCCTGTTCGCGCCGATGGGCTCAGCCTCAAGGCGAGAGCACGCCTATTCCAAAATGGCATAGCTGCAATTGCCACAACGGTCCTTGATGGGCGAGTTCATTTCAAACTGACGATGTTGAACCCGAACTCGACCTTGGAGGTCGTTGCCGGCGTGCTGGACGCGCTGGAAACCATCCTGCACGATCTGGAGACCCATCATGCATTCTGAAACTGCTGCCGTTCTTGCACTTCGTTCGCTTCTTAATTGCGTGGCGCGTGAATATGCGCAGCAAATCCGCTGGACGAAGATATCCTCCGGCGACCTCCTCACCATCGACTTTGCCAGCGGCGGCAAGATGGAGGTTCCCATCCTTTATCGCTCGAAGACAGGCCATCACCTCTTCGGCGCGCCGGTCCGCCTCCATGGGCCGCGCGGTCAAGAGAATCTATCTGCTGCGGACGCCATTGATATCCTGATTGAAGAGTTGGAACCCGCCGCCGAGGCCCGTAGCGGCAAGGACGACATGCTTCGGCGCGCCCATGAAAGCCGGCGGAATATCAGCGCTGCGCTGGAAGGGCGGGCGACGGACCTCGAGGCACTTATCGGCGAAGAAGTTTCTTTCATCGCGGCAGAGCAAGGATTGATAGCAGGTCACGGTATTCACCCTTGCCCCAAGAGCCGCGACGGTATGACGGATGCACAAGCAAGGCGTTACTCGCCGGAATTTTGCGGCGCTTTTCCGCTGCGTTGGTTTGCTGTTGAACGCAGCTACGTCCACAGCGGTCACTCCAGCGGCGCGCCATCCCCCGAAGATTGGCTAGCGGAAAGTTTGGGGTCGGAGCTGGAAAGCGTAAAAGCACGGCTTCCTAAGGGTGATTTTGCGCTCCTGCCAGTGCATCCCTGGCAGGCAGAGGAAATGCTGAAAGATCCGGCCATCGCTGCGCTCGCCCAGGCGGGAAATCTTGTCGACTGCGGCGAAGCTGGGAAACCTTGGCTTGCGACATCATCCGTGCGCACGCTCTATCGTGCTGACGCGCCCTTTATGCTGAAGCTCTCGCTTGGGATCGGAATCACGAATTCTGTGCGCATCAATCTCGCACGAGAACTGCATCGCGGCGACGATATGTACCGCTTCCGCCGTCATCGCATCTGGCAGGAGTTCTCCTCGTCATATCCTGGACTGACATTTATCCCAGACCCTGCCTTCATGGGCGTAAAAATCGATGGCGAGGTCGTTGACGGGCTTTCCGTGTCCTTCCGCGAAAATCCGTTCGTCGGAGCCGACGCCAGTCGCAATGTTACCCTGCTGGCTGCGCTTTGCGAACACCTGCCTGGTAGAGGCAGCAGGGTGGGCGCACTTATTCGCAGCAAAGCTTATCAAGAGGGACGGCTGACCGACGCGGTCGCGCAGGATTGGTTCGCTCGTTTTCTGAAGGTTTTCGTTCGGCCGGTCTTCGGCATCTATTTGCGCTTTGGCATCGCAACGGAGGCACACCAGCAAAATACGCTGGTGGAAATCGAAAACGGGTATCCGCTCGGCGTGTTCTATCGCGACAACCAGGGCTTTTTCCATCATGATCGTGCCCACAAAATGCTGGTCGAGCACTTGCCTGGAATTGGTGATCGCAGCGAGTCCGTGTTTGGCGAAGAGGCCGTTGACGAGCGCCTCCTCTATTACGGCTTCATCAATTCGGTTTTCGGAATGATCGGTGCGATCGGCCGTGAACACCTTATTGCAGAAGAAAAGCTGCTCGACATGCTGCGTGAGGAACTCCTGCGCCTCGAAGCGCTTGAGGGCGCAAACTCTCATCTCGTCCGCAAGATGCTCGCCCCTGTCCTCCAGTGCAAAGCCAACCTTCGCACACGACTTGCCAAAATGGACGAACTGGTGGGGCCGCTTGAAACACAATCTGTGTACCTGGAAATCGGCAATCCCCTTTATCAAAGCGAAAAGGTCCTTGCCAATGCTTGACGTCAGCGGCAGCGCCAGGCTCGCCTATCGGCGGTTCGATGCTGATATTGGAAAAACCATCAGCTTTCGGCTGCTCGACAAAGAGCGCGACCTTGAGCTTCTATGGCGTTGGATGAACCGCCCTCATGTCGTCCCGCAATGGAAGATGGCAAAGCCAATCGAAGAGATTGGCACCTACATCGATACAAACCTGAAGGATCCACATCAGGACCCTTACATCGGCATGATCGATGGTATCCCGATGAGTTATTGGGAGGCCTATTGGGCCAAAGACGACATTTTGGGCCGCTATTATCCAGCGGAGGAAAAGGATCGCGGCTGGCACATGCTGGTCGGCGAGCCGGACTTTTTCGGACGGGGTATTGCCCCTGCCCTTATTCGTGCCTTCACCCGCTATCTTTTCCTCGATGATCTTGGAACCAAGAAGGTGGTAGGCGAGCCGAGCGTTAAAGCACGTCGCTTGCTCCGTTACGCACCTGTGTGCGGCTTCGAAGAGCAAGGTGAAATCGACCTGCCGGACAAGCGCGCCAAGCTGATGTTCTGCTACCGCGACCGCTTTATCGAACAATTCGGACTTTAATCATGATCCATTATGACCTTGCCGGTATCGGCATTGGACCTTTCAATCTCGGTCTCGCCGCGTTGATGTCATCGCACGCCGCTTTGAACGGCGTCTTCCTTGAGCGCAAACCGGCCTTCCGCTGGCATGAGGGCATGATCTTGCCCGGCACGACACTTCAAGTGCCGTTCATGGCTGATCTCGTCACCATGGCGGACCCAACCCACCCTCTCAGCTTCCTGAATTATCTTGCGGTCCATGACCGTCTCTATAAGTTCTATTTTTACGAGAACTTCATGATCCCGCGAGAGGAATATGATCATTACTGCCGTTGGGCTTCGCAGCGTCTTTCTTCATGCCGCTTCGGCGAGGAGGTTAAGCACGTCGACTATGACGCAAACAATGATGTGTTCACGATTGAGAGCCATGGGCCGGCGGGGCAGCCACATCGCTACCACGCCCGACATATTGCAGTCGGGATCGGCACAGCACCTTGGCTGCCTGAATGGGCAAAGATCAAGACGAATGCGCCTGTCTTCCATTCTGCTGAATTTGCCAATCGTCGCGGTGAGCTGGGAAAGCGGCGGCGGATAACCGTTATTGGCTCGGGTCAGAGCGCGGCCGAATGCGTTCTGTCGATCTTCAATGAATTGACACCTGAGCTTGTTGCAGCAGGCGCCTCGCTTCAATGGATCACCCGTTCACCGGGTTTCTTCCCGATGGAATATTCCAAGCTTGGTCTGGAGTATTTCACACCCGATTACATGCGTCACTTCCACGATATTGCCCCAGAAGCGCGGCGCAGCATCGTCGCCAATCAGGGCCTGCTGTATAAAGGCATCAGCTTTGGCACGATCGGCCAGATTTTTGATCTGCTGTACGAGCGCTCGGTCGGTGGTCGGGACCCAGGTCTCTCGCTTGTGTCGAACTGCGCCGTAGAGACGCTGGAGACCACGACGGCCGGCAGCCTGCGGCTTGGCCTTCATCACCGGCATCTCGACCAGCGTACAACGGTTGAGACGGATGCCGTGATCGCAGCCACCGGCTACCGTCACGCCTGGCCCTCATGGATCGAGGGGTTGAAACAGGACCTCTTGCAAACCTGCGACAGGGGCGACCTCATCGTGGATGCCGACTTCCGCGCCAAGCGTCGGACGCAGGGCAAAGCCAACGTCTTCATCCAAAATGCCGAAACCTTCCACCATGGTGTCGGCGCGCCCGATCTTGGTCTTGGCGCATTCCGCAACGCGGTCATCCTCAATCAGCTGCTGGGCCGCGCGCATTACCGCGTCGATACGTCCATGTCGTTCCAGAACTTCGGCTTGCCGGCCCAGAAAGGAGATCTCTATGCACAAGCGTCCTGACACAACACTCCTCGCTGCAGCGTTTAAACCCGAGCTTTGGAGAACGGTTTCCGCGCAGCTGCTGGCCAAGACGATCGAGGAATTTGCCTATGAGCGGGTTTTCGATGTGAAGACTGAACGGCCCGGACTTTATCGTTTTGATGTCGGTCCTTTATCCTATCGCTTCAGAGCGAAAGCCTACGTCTTCGACAATCTCGTGGTCGAGCCTGACAGCATCAGAAAAACCGACAGTTCTGGGGAGCAACCCATCGCCGATCCGCTTGCTTTTTGCGCGGAGATCCTGCCCCATCTAGGCGTTAAACCCATGACCGTCGCGCATTTCATTAAGGAGCTCGGCAATACGCTCTTGTCAGATGCTCACATAGCGGCGCGTGCCGACAAAACGGCAAGTGCCCTGACCCATCTCGATGATACCCACATGGAAGGCGAAACGACCGGCCATCCCTGGGTCACGGTCAGCAAGGGTCGTATTGGCCTTGGCTATGCCGACTACCTTGCCTATACGCCCGAAAACCGGACACCAACGCAGATTTTCTGGATCGGCGTCTCCAAGGATAGAGCGAAATTCGTAGCAGAGGCTGGTCTGTCGAACGACGGATTGGCTCGAGAGGCTCTCGGTGCGGAACGCTTCAAAGCTTTCGTTGGAAAGCTTGAACAACAAGGCGGATCCACAACCAGCCATTTCATGATGCCAGTCCATCCTTGGCAATGGGATCATATGATCGTGCCGCATTTTGCTGCCGACATCGCGAGCGGTCAGATCGTGCCGCTGGGATTGGGAGATGATCTTTATCTTCCGCAGCAATCCATTCGCACGCTCTCGAATGCAACGCATCCCGAAAAGTCGACGCTGAAGCTGTGCATGACGATCTTGAACACTGCAGTCTATCGCGGCATCCCCGGCAAACGAGCGCTGACTGCCGCGCCATTGACGACTTGGCTCGACGAGCTTCTGGTGAAAGATCGTTACCTGTCGGAAAAGTGCGGTCTCATTCTCCTCGGCGAACGAGCGGGAATGCATTATGCTCACCCGCAATATGCGCAGATCGATGGAGCACCCTACCAATTCAACGAGATGCTCGGATGCCTGTGGCGTGACAGCCTGACCCCACATCTCTGCGAGGGTGAAATGGGCATGCCGCTTGCTGGATTGCTGCATAAGGGCGTCGACGGCAAACCCGTCGTCCAGGCTCTGGCGGAAAAATCCGGGCTTTCGCTCTCTGACTGGATGCAGGCATTCTTCGATACCGTCATTCCGCCCGTCTATCATCTTCTGGCCCGTCACGGTCTTGCCTTCTCGGCGCACGGTCAAAACGCCATCCTGGTCCTGAAGAACGGCGTTCCGCAACGGCTGGCACTGCGCGATTTCATCGACGACGTGATCGTCTGCGACGAAGATTTTCCGGAAACGGCCTCCCTGCCACCGCAGGTCAGTAAGGTTCTCTTGCGCTTGCCCGCCGACTTTGTGATCCATTTCATCCAAACCACGCTCTTCATTTGCGTGTTCCGCTATATTTCGGTGCTTCTGGATCAGCGCTGCGGGCTGACGGAAGCGCAATTCTGGTCGCTCGCCAGAGACAGCGTCCTGCGCTATCAAGCTCGCTTTCCGGATCTATCGGAACGATTTGCGATCTTCGACTTGTTTGGAGAAGATTACCCGCGCCTTTGCCTCAACCGCGTCCGGCTCTTCACCCATGGCTATGCTGATGATGACGAGCGCCCGGTCCCAGATTTTCAGGGTGTCGTCAGAAACCCCCTTCTCGCCTTTGAACGGCGCAGCGACGCAGCCTAAGGCTTGATGCGCGGCGCCTTCTGCCAAACGCGCCGCGCTCAAGATGGAACGTAACGCCGTCTAGCCGGCGGTGGCGTTTAGCCGAAGCGCTCGATTTTGAAGGATGCGGGCGCGGTTCCAGTCGTTCCGCTGGAAGGGGTCTCGATCAGATTTTTATGAACCCGCCAGAAACGAGGGGCGCGCAGACCGATGGCAGCGCCCTGCTTATGCAAGGCCCAACTCTTCAGCGCCTTGTCCGAGATATCGCCGACGCCGCCATCAACCTCTACGGCCCGCGCGCTCGGCAGAAAGGCGATCATCTCGGGCTTGTGAAGCGGTGAGCGCGTCGCGCTGCGAGGCGTTGCGCCCCATTGGCTTCGAGCTTTTGCAAGATCGTTGAACTCAGGCTTAACCGTCACTGGTGCAATCGACGCCGTCACGAGCGCCTTGTCCGGTTCGAGCACTGCAGTCAGACCTGATGGTCGCATGGATGGCAAGGGAACGGCAAAGTCTGGCTTTGTTTCCGTCGGCATTGTTTTTACGATCGACTGTCGATTGACCTCACTCAATGCCTGGTTACGATTTCCTGGGACGGGAAGGAGCGCGGTAGCAAGGCCGAGGCGCGGACGCTCGGTCGCGGACGCATCATCTTCATCCGCATCGTCCACCCGTGCAATCTCGATCGCCGAGCGAGCGCCGCGCTTTCTGGAAGCGGCGACTGCTTGCTCGTAACCCGGCAAAGGTCCGCCAGCAGCCGGCAGATGAAGCGTGCGTCCATTGGGAAAAAGCTGCGCCAGTTCCTGACGCGACATGCGAGGCCAGGCTCGCACATTACCGACATCAAGATGCACGAAGGGCGATCCAGAGCGCGGGTAAAATCCGACGCCGCCAACCTGCATCTGCATGGCGATGGCGCGCAACGTAGACAGCTTCACGCCTGGAATATAGAAATCCATCGCTTTGCCGAGCGTGTGCTGGCTGTTCTTGGCAACGCCCGTGTTTCGTGAGCGCGAGCGCAACATGTTGTTTGTAGACGGCGAGCGGTAGGCCGAGACGATATGAATATAGTCTGTCCCGCCGCTACGGCGGTAAACCTCCCAGACGAGATCGAGAAGGCGTGGATCCATGCGCGCCGGCTCGTTTTTGCGCCAGTCGCGCAGAAACCGATTGATCTGGGTAAGGCCGCGCGGGTCGAAACGTCCGTCCCGCTTGAAGGTGATCGTGGCCTTCTCACCGGTATGAGTGAAGAAGAGCTTCAAGGCTCTCTCTTCGGCAGAGGCGAGTTCGGTGGAACCGAGACATACAGCAGCCGCACAGAGAAGGGTCAACGCCGCTTGCGCTACACGCTGCCGAAGCGAATTGAAGAGTGAGGCCGCCGTTTCCGCAAACGCCTTCATTCCGGACATATTCATCGCACAATCAGACACCACAAAAACCCGTTCTCGGCAGGAAAAACAAACATCCGTTACTGTTAGGATGCGGGGCGGTTGCGGTGATTATGGTCAATGAACCGTTAACAGGACGTTGATGAGCGGTTAGGCATGCTTCCTAAAGTTGCGAGGCTGCGGCGCGGCGCAGATCAGAGGGGCGCACGCCGTAGCGTGATCGGAATGTGCGATTGAAGTAAGAGAGGTCGTTGAAACCCACGCTGTAAGCGATCTGACTGATGGAAAGGCTGCCGCCCTCCGTCAGCATCATGGATTTTGCGAGCTCCAAACGCCGCTCGAGCACATATCTGGAAAAGGTTGTTCCTTCCCGACTGAAGAATTTCTGCACAGCGCGTGTCGTGATTCCTTGCGCATCGGCGACATCCGAGATGGAAAAGCCGGATCTTGCCATATTCGCTTCAATGATCGATTTGATCGACGAAAGACGACCCTGCGGTAAATTTTCGAGAGAATCAGAACTGATCTGGCGGATCAGGATCGGAAGAAGATCGTAGAAATGCGCCACCATCATCGCAGCCTCGCGCTCGCTCTGATATTCTTGGCGCAGGAGATAGCCGGCATAGTTCGTCAAAAGCCCGAGCGGCAGGCAATCCGCCGGCAAAATCTGCATGCATAAGGGTTTCAAGCGGTCACGGATCGCACCCATCGCATAGCCTGGAAGATGCGCCAGATCCAGCCGTCCGCCGTTGGACAGCGTGATCTCGCAGGCAGCGTCAGCCGGAACGAAGATCACATCACGCGGCTGCAATTGCGCCAATACCTTCCGATGGCGTACGGAAAGCGGCCCATCGATCGCTCTTAAAATGACAATATCAGCGCTGTTGACGCCGCTCGCCGACAGATGAAGTGCGGATTTTGGAAAATAGATGGTCGTCAAGGAAAGTGAAATATATTTCCAGAACAGACCCGTCACACCTGTGAGATCGCCGTCCATCACGTTAAGTGTCGCTTCACCAAGCATGTCGAGCAAGATGCTGCGGCAAACCATACGGCTTTCGCGATCGGGAAGGGAAAGTGCCCCAAACTTCATCGGTCTGACCATTCCCATTCTGTGACCTCCGTTTCCCGTGGACGTTCGCATCTGTCCAAATCGAGTTCGCATTTCTCCAAGCGGACGTTGCTCCTTACCTCATAAAACATGACTTAAATAGTCTTGTATTTGTGAATCGCGTCGGTCGACAAAGCTGCCGTGCGGTTTTTGTGTCAGGGGGCATTATGGGTAGATCGGGAAGTCGCGGCGCAGGTTTGTTTGCGCTGACATTGGCAGCATTGGTAAGCACCGGCGTTGAAGCGCAGGATACAGGCAGTTCAGAGCCTGCAAAACGCGGAAACGACGGAAGCACGCAGTCCCCGACCAGCCTGGATGCCATTGTTGTGACGGGCGGGCGCGCGCCGCAGCAGATTTCCGAGACCGCCAAAACGATTTACGTCGTCGACAGCAAGGAGATCGAGGCAGAAGCGCGTTCTGGAAAGAACCTCCAGCAGATCCTTGCCGATAAGGTGCCGAGCTTTGATCCCGCAAGTGAAGGCGCGAGAACCTCTTACGGGCAAAATCTTCGCGGCCGCAGTGCGCTTGTCTTGATTGATGGCGTTTCAATGAATTCGGCCCGCGGTCTAAGCCGCCAGTTCGATGCGATCGATCCTTTCAACATCGAACGCGTTGAAGTCCTGTCTGGCGCAACGGCGATCTACGGCGGCAACGCAACGGGCGGGATCATCAATATTATAACGAAGAAGGGTAAGGATGCAGGCGATGGCTTTCATACCGAGGTGACTGCTGGAGCAGGCAGCGGCTTTGCCGGTCATAAAGACTTCGATCGTAACGTAGCGGGAGCGATGACCTACAAGGGAGAAAACTGGGACGGCCGGTTTTCGATCGCAGCGCAAAATACCGGTGCTTATTATGATGGCAACGGCACTATGCTCATCCCTGATATTACCCAAACGTCGACGGCATTTAACAAGCGGCTTGACCTCATGGGATCGGTCGGCTTGCAGTTTGACGATCAGCGTCGACTCGAACTGACGGGCCAGTATTTCGACAGTAAGCAAGATTCCGATTACGGCCTATACTATGGACCCAATTTCGCCGCGCTGACCAATCCGAGACTCTTCGAAACGCGCGATGGCTACGAGTCCGACTTCAATCCATCGACGCGCCGCTCGATGATCAATGCCACCTATACAGACGAAGATGTTCTGGGCCAGCAACTCCTCTTGCAAGGCTCGTTCCGCAGTGAGCGGCTTCAATTCAACCCGTTCCCATCAGGCAGCTATTTTGCCGGAAGCTCCCAAGATACCGATTACTACGCCATCAAGGCAGCGCTTGTTGCCGAGCCGACCGATAGGCTCAAAATTACATACGGCATTGACGCAGACTACGATTCATTCTCTTCCAGCCAAAATGTGTTCGACATGGCGACCGCGGCGCGCACCGGCGGCATGAAATTCGAGACGATGGGCATCACCGGACTTTATCCCGGCATCGACGTCTCGACCGTGGCAGGCTTTGCTGAAGCATCCTATGAGGCAACCGATAAACTGACGTTGAGCGGCGGGGTCCGTTATCAGTTCGTTCACACGGAGGTCTCCGACTTCGTTGGGGCTGCACAGCAGGTGGCAATCCTGCAAGGACGGGCTCAGTCCGCGGATGCAATCCCAGGGGGCAGCGTCAGCTACGACGATGCGCTCTTCAATGCAGGCGTAAGTTATGAACTGACACCGACCCAACAGGTTTACGCAAATTTTAGCCAAGGCTTTGAACTGCCCGACCCGGCCAAATATTATGGGGTGGGCGTCTATTCGCTTTCCGGTGGCCGCTATACTCTCTTGGACAGCGTGAATGTCAGCCAATCGGCATTGCAGGCGATCAAGACAAATTCGTTCGAGATCGGCTATCGCTTTGACGACGGCACCTACAACCTGGAAAGCGCCGCCTATTATTCCCTGTCCGATAAATCCATCAACCTCAACCGCCAGAACCTGACAATCGATGTCGTCAATCAGGATCGTCGCGTCTATGGGATTGAGGGCAAAGCCGGCATGAAACTCGATCACGGCTTCGATGTCGGTGTTCTCGGCCAGTGGGTCCGCACAGACGTCAAAGGGTCTGACGGATGGGAAAAAGGTTCCATTGCAACGGCCAGCGTTTCGAAGCTCGGCGGCTATGTGGGCTGGACCAATGACGCGCTTAGCCTAAAGCTTTCCGGCCAGCATGTCTTTGACCTCACCGATGCCGATAATTTTAAGATCGACGGCTATACGCTTTTTGATCTTACCGGCAGCTACACCTTCGACAATACCGATACGACGGTGAATTTCGGCATTCAGAACCTCTTCGATACCGAATATACCACCATCTGGGGGTCCCGCGCCAAAGCGCTGTACGGTGCGCTCGCCAATGAAGCCGTGTTTGACTACAAGGGGCGCGGACGGACCTTTGCCATCTCGGTTTCCAAGGTCTTCTGATGGATCGCTCGTTGCAAAGGCAGGCGACGGATCGCCCGGACACGCTGGATGATAAGGCGCAAGCGCATTTTCGCGCCATGCTGCGCCATCCAGATGGGCCGGTGGAGGTCAGCCTTTCGGAAAGGATGATCCATGTCTCTGCCGGCAAGGGTAACTCTGCGATATTCGAACGCGTCGATGACGGGCTTGCTCTCATCGACGAAGACACAAATGACGATCTGCTTTTGCACATGGCTTGCGGGGTAATCGAAGCGCTGTTTGCCACGCAAAGAGACCTTCGGTGCCTGACATTGTTGGGGTCGGGCTGGCACGCTCTTCTTCCGCATCTGCTGGAAGCAGGTCTTGCCCTTCCGCCGTCAAGAGACGGTACGGTGGCGCGTGTACTTGCTGAAATGTTCTGGCAGCATGCGGCCTTGTGGATGCCCGCCATATCCTCCCCCTATCCGCGTTTGGACATCGTGACGGGGCAGATCGAACATCCGATACGCCCACCAAAACCAAGGGGCCTGCTCTACCAGCGCTATATCCCATGGCTGCATGGTAGCTTGTCGTTTGACGTCGCCACGCTGGACGATCTTTCATGTCTTCATGGCTGGCTCAATCAATCGCGCGTCAATGAGTTCTGGAATGAAGCCGGCAGTCTTGCCGATCACGAGCGCTATCTCACGCGGATGATCGAGGACCCGCATGTGATCCCGCTGATAGGCCGCTTTGAAGACGAAGCCTTCTCCTATTTTGAAATTTATTGGGCGAAGGAAGATATAATCGGTCCTTACTGCAGCGCCCGTGATTATGATCGTGGCTGTCACGTCATCGTGGGTGAAGAGCGTTTTCGCGGAAGGCAATGGTTTACCGCTTGGCTCCCCTCGCTCTTGCATCTCATGTTTCTATCCGATCCGCGAACCCAGGCGGTGGTGCAGGAGCCGAGCGCCTCGCATCATCGCCAACTGAAGAACCTACAGCTCTCCGGGTTTTCTCATATCCGCACCGCCGAGCTGCCAGGGAAGCGGGCGGCCATCATGTCGATAACGCGACAACATTTTTTCTCCAGCAGGTTGTGGCATCCCGCTGACAGGGGCTCGCCATGAAAAAGCTCGTAACTAAGAACCGTGATCAGGCGAGCGAACTCGGCGCGCACCATCTATACGGAACCATTCCCGTGCTTGAGCGGGACTTCCTTCTGGACCGTCTTTCCCGGCATCTTCAAGACCATGAGATCGTGGCGCGAAGAGACAAAACTGGCCTCAATGTTGATCTTCCCGATCTCTCTGCGCGCTTAATCACCGCGCATGACGGCATTCGCATAGATCTCGCTAGTGCGGATCTGGAACGGCTTTATTTTACGAAAGTCTGGCTCGATGAAGCGATCCAGGAAGCTGGCGGAGCTGATGTCGCTGAGATCTTATGGGACGATCACACCCTCACCGGCATGCCTCCAAGTTTCTGTATTTTAACAGTTGCGTCCACCGAAGACATAAGCCCGCGCCTGCGCAGAATAAGCTTCCTAACGCGTCATGTGCATCGCTTTAACACAATGGAGCAGATGCATCTTCGGCTTCTCATGAACTTTAATGAGGTGTCGCAAGCGTCCCAATCAGGCTGTCCCATCAAACCGATCTGGCGTGTTTACACGGTTCGACAATTCGATGAACAGACGTCGACCCTCGTCGTCGATTTCGTTCTTCATGACGAAGATGGCGCCGGCACTGAATGGGCAAAGCGCGCATTGATCGGGGAATGTCTCGGGGCTGCAGGCCCATGCGGTGGCGGCTACAGCCATTCTGATACAGCTCTTATTGCGGGCGACGAAACCGCTCTTCCCGCAATCGCCCGCATCTTAGCGTCCCTTGATCCAGAGGCCTCGGTAAAGGTGATCTGCGAAGCTGAAACCGAGGCGGATATACTGGCAATGCCTAGCCGTGCAGAGGTCGAGGTCAACTGGCTGCTCAGAAACGGTCGGCAAAGCAGGCTTGCCGATCATGTTTTCTCAGAAGCAGAGAAGAACAGGAATTTTACAGGCCTCTGGGTAGCCTGTGAAGCCGGAGAAGCAAAAGCGCTTCGAAGGCAGTTGCAGGGCATTGACCATAGCTTTCGAAACCTCCGCATTTTCTCCTATTGGCATAAGGAGCCAGCGTAAAACATTATCGGCTTGTCTCATTTTCCCTTCTATCGAAATCCTCGGTCACTGCCTTCCAGAAATCAGGGTCCTCGTATTCCGTCGGGTCTTCCACCCCGGCAAGGTGAAAGGCCTCTCGCCGTTCGACGCAAGTCCCACAACGCCCGCAGTGGTGCTGACCGCCTTTGTAGCACGACCAAGTCTCGGCAAAGGGCGTATGATGCCTTGCACCGTCAGCGACAATATCTGCCTTTGTTTGGTTGACGTATGGGGCGAGCAACCGCACCGATGCATAACCGTCAAGCGCGCGGTTCTGCATCGCTTGGAACGCGTCAATGAAGTCGGGCCGACAATCGGGATAGATAAAGTGATCGCCGCCATGAACCGCGATTGCGACGTTATCGGCCTTGCGGGCAGCCGCAATCCCGAACGCGATCGTCAGCATGATCGCATTTCTGTTAGGAACAACCGTTGATTTCATGGTCTCCTCGGCATAATGGCCGTCGGGTACATCGACATCATCCGTCAAGGCTGAGCCCGTGAGCCGGTTACCGATGTTGCGCATATCGATAACTTCATGCGGAACGCCAAGCCGCGCCGCGCAGGCTGCCGCGTAGTCAAGCTCGCGGACATGTCGCTGGCCATAATTGAAAGACAGGAGCAGAACCAAATCATGGTCTGCAGCGATCCGATGCGCGAGCGATACGGAATCGAGACCGCCGGAACATACGACAACAGTTTTCATATTACTTCCCTTGTTTTGACCGGGTGGGCTGCGACCGGAGGTAAACTTCTATCGCATCGACAGGCGAAACGAAATTGATTTCCGTAGGGTCAGCCGTGTGAGGCGCAGCTACTCTCACTTATTTCTGGATGCTTAGACGGGCTGACGAACGCTCGGCGCCGCCGTGCCTCGGTTGAGTTAACATCCATCTCGAACTGCGCCTACCCGGCTTTTGAGACCTCTGGTGTTTCCGTTCCGTTCTGGTATGGTGCGGCAGACTTCTACTCATGGGGGTATTATGGGATTAGATGGCTTCAGCTTAGTGATCATCGTTCTGGTGATCTTCGTGCTCATCGTCATGGCAGCGGGCATCAAGACGGTACCACAAGGCTATCGCTACACAATCGAGCGTTTTGGGCGGTACACGAGCACCCTTGACCCCGGCCTCAATCTCATCGTGCCCTTCATCGAGCGGGTCGGCGCGCGCATGAACATGATGGAACAAGTACTTGACGTCCCGACCCAGGAAGTCATTACCAAGGACAACGCATCGGTCGCCGCTGACGCCGTCGTCTTTTATCAGGTTTTGAATGCTGCGCAGGCGGCCTACCAGGTCTCGAACCTCGAAAACGCTATCCTCAATCTCACTATGACGAATATTCGTTCGGTCATGGGATCGATGGATCTTGACGAACTTCTGTCGAACCGCGACGCGATCAATGATCGTCTGCTGCGCGTGGTCGACGATGCCGTACATCCCTGGGGTATCAAGGTAACGCGCATCGAGATCAAGGACATTCGCCCACCGCCGGCCCTGGTGGAGGCCATGGCCCGCCAAATGAAGGCGGAGCGCGAAAAGCGCGCCCAAATTCTTGAGGCTGAAGGCTCTAGAAGCGCGCAGGTTCTGCGCGCAGAAGGCGCGAAGCAATCAGCGATTCTGCAGGCAGAAGGCCAGCGGGAAGCGGCCTTCCGTGAAGCTGAAGCTCGCGAACGCCTTGCCGAAGCCGAAGCGAAAGCCACCAAAGTCGTATCGGAAGCCATTGCTGCCGGTGATGTGCAGGCAATCAACTACTTCGTTGCACAGAAATACACCGAAGCTCTCACTGCGATCGGTAGCGCAACAAATGCCAAGATCGTTCTGATGCCGATGGAAGCATCCTCGATCCTCGGCTCGCTTGGAGGGATCGGCGCCATCGCGCGGGATGTGTTTGGCGACGGCCCAAATTCCGCCCCGATCAAGCCGCAGCGTCAAGGCCCGAAGCGCTCCACGCCTGAAGTGCGTCCAAGTTCCGACATTCGATCGACACCGGAAGGCATTGCCTATCAGGTTCCCCGGGACGGGCAAGAGCAATGATCATATCCACAATAAACCAGCTTGGACTGTGGGGCTGGTGGGTGCTGGGTTTGACGTTGCTCGCCTTCGAAATTGTCGTGCCTGGCTTTTTCCTGTTCTGGATTGGTCTCGCTGCCCTGGCCGTCGGTGCTCTCTCTCTGCTTTTATGGGAGACGCCGATTTGGGCATGGCAAGTGCAGGCCCTCGCCTTTGCGGCCTTGTCTGTTGCCGCCATCATGATCGGGCGAAGATGGACAGGCGCAAACAAACTGTCGGACGAGCCCTTTTTGAACGATCGGGGAGCAAGCCTGGTGGGACGAACTGCCATTCTCGTCGAGCCGATCACGAATGGAAAAGGCCGCATCCGTCTAGACGATACGACTTGGCAGGTCATGGGTCCCAACCTGCCGGCCGGCGCGCAGGTCAGGATCATCGCCTCGCATGGCAGGGACCTGACGGTAGAGGCGGCCTGATCACCGCCTTAGCATTCGCTCACGCAACGCCGATGCGCAAAAGGTCGTGGAAGTGAATAAGTCCCACGGGGTAATTGTCGTCGTCCACGACGATCAAGGCGCCAATATTGTGTTTGTTGATCAAGGCAAGCGCACTGCTTGCGAAAGCCGTTGGTTTAATCGTCTTTGGCTTTTCCGTCATGATGTCGTCAACGCAAAGAAGGCTGAGGTTCCGATCGAGGTTACGTGCCATATCGCCTTCCGTGACGATCCCGCACAGCCTACCCTCCCCGTCTTGAACGCCGACGCAACCAAAGTGCTTGCGCGACAAGACACTGATTGCCTCTGGCAGCGGAGTACCGCGTGGAACAAGGGGCAACCGGTCGCCCTTGTGCATAATTTCTGCCACACGCGTTAAGCTCGCTCCCAGTTTGCCGCCAGGATGGAAGACATGAAAATCGGTTGCCGTAAAGCCTCTTGCTTCCAGAAGAGCGATCGCAAGGGCATCCCCAAGCGCGAGCGTCATCAATGCAGAGGTAGTGGGTGCAAGCCCGTGAGGGCAAGCCTCTTCCTCGTCCGGTAGAACCAGCGAGATATCCGACGCCTGAGCAAGCGACGACCTGGCATTCGCCGTCACACTGATCAGGGGGATGGAAAAGCGGCGGGTATAAGCGGTGATGCTGCGCAGTTCTGCGCTTTCGCCACCTTTTGATAAAGCAAGGACGGCGTCATCAAGGCCAATCATACCGAGGTCGCCGTGATTGGCCTCCGCAGCATGCACGAAAAACGCCGGCGTTCCCGTGGAAGCCATTGTCGCGGCAATCTTAACGCCGATATGTCCGCTTTTTCCCACACCGGTTACAATCAGACGGCCGCGAATTCGTCCGATCACCTCGACGGCTTTTAGAAAGCCTTCCGAAAGCTCATCGCCAAGAGCCCGCTCAAGCGTTCCCAAAGCCTTGCGCTCTATGGCAACGGTGCGCTGGGCAGAGCTCAGAAGATTGTTCTCGATGATCGTGACGTCTTTCTTGTTCATGGGGTTCCGTTACCCTCTTTAGGCAATCAAGTCTACCGGCAGTGGCAATGCTTTGATGACTGATGCGAGCCCCAGCTGCCTGTCGCTGCACACTTCCTCAGCCTCCAAGAAACTGCCGCCACGGCATTTGTTTTTAGCGAAAGAACGCCTGCAAGCAACGAATGATTAACCACAAGGATTTACGGTTCGGTAAGATTCACATCTCAGCCAGCGGCGGAATGAAGAAGAGCAAACAAAAAGACGGCGTCTCCACGCACGGCAAGGTGTCGCACACTTTGCCGGCTGCAGCATTGGCTTGTCTGTTTGTCGCCAACGTCGCAGGCGCGCAGAGCGTCGACAGCAGCTCACCGGCGGCTACCAGGGCCGAAAGCAGAGTTCAAACGCCTGTCGGGGCAAGCACAAATGGACCTTCAATCGCCGCTGACGATACTGCGCAACAGGGGACCGTTCCGGACCAGCCGACAGATGGCTCCCTTTCACCCCAGACGACCGGAGCGGCAGTCAGCACGACCGGGGATGTGAAGGTTACCGATCCGGAAGCCGTTGGCTCGATCCTTGATGATGACATTCGCCGCCTCAACACGCGCGAGCCCGCTATCGACGATCGACCGCCCGGCCGCAAAGACCGACCAGATATCTCGACGGAAGATACGCCTGGCATTCGAATCAGCAGTTTCGTCCTGCGTCCGACGGTGACGGAGTCGATCAACACAGAAACGACAAAAGATTCAGGCGGCCGCGAGACCCGCGGCTTTCTTGAAACGGACATGAAGACAAGCCTGATCTCGGACTGGTCTCTCCATCAGCTGAGTATTACCAGCGAAGGCACCTGGCAGAAGAACATCAGCGGCGAAGGCGAGGAACAGCCCAGTTTTCAAATCGACGGTGATCTGAGGCTCGATCTCGCGGATCGCACCACAGCCCATATCACCGGCGGCTACCGCTTCTACCGGGAAGACACAACGGACCCGAATGCCATCCTCGGCGCCTCGCGACAGGCTGATGTGCAGGAGTTTACCGCCGGGACCTCCTTGGAACATCAGCTGGGTCGGATCCGTGGAACTGTCGGACTTGATCTCGACAGGACCGTCTATTCAGACGTGACGCTCTCAGATGGCTCTACGCTTTCGCTGAGCGACCGTAACGAAACGAGCGGGACAGCACGCGCGCGCATCGGCTACGAACTGTCACCTGCCCTGATCCCTTTTGTTGAAGCATCCGTCGGCAAAAGCGTCTATGACGAAAAGCGCGACAGCGCTGGCTATGAGCGGTCTGGAAACACCTACGGCATCAAAGCTGGTGCCGAGATAGATCTTGGCGAAAAGCTGCGCGGGGAAGCAAGCCTTGGCTACACGAAGGCTGTCTTCGACGATTTTCGACTTTCTGATATCGACGCTCTGACCGTGAATGCCAATGTGGCATGGTCGCCGCTCCGCGGCACCGATGTCAATTTCGGTGCGACGACCAGCATCCAACCCTCCACCACGCCTGGCGAGGGCGGGTATGTCTCACATGGATTGTCAACAACGGTAAGCCACAAGATCCTCGAAAATCTGACCGGCACCGTCATCGGCGGCATCGTTTTTCGAGACTATCCTTCCAGTTCGGAGAACCAGATCGTCTATTCGACCAGCGCTGGCCTGATCTGGAACATCAACCGCTATCTCGATTTGACCAGCACGCTTGGCTACGAACTCACCGACAGTAAGGTCGGCCCGGACTCTCAGCAATGGCGCGCCGGAATAGGCCTTAGACTGAAGCGCTGACGCCGACGCAGCCCAACGGCGGGTCAATCATCCAGAATCAATTAAAAAATCGCCCCACGAAGGGGCGATCATATCCACATTCTTCATTCAACCGCTGATGCAATATGAGCGCCTTAGAGGCGCTTTATCAGCGCCTTGAAGCCTTCTTCAACCTGCGGGCGGATGTCGTCGCGATCAATGGCGAAGGCCATGTTGGCCAGAATGAAGCCGTCCTTTGCTCCACAGTCATACGTCTCACCGCGGAAGTGATAGGCGGCAAAGTCCTGTGTTTCGAGCAGCTTCAACATACCGTCGGTGAGCTGGATTTCGTTGCCAGCGCCGCGCTCCTGCGTTTCCAGGATCTTGAAGATTTCCGGCTGAAGGATGTAGCGACCGTTGATGAAGAAGTTCGACGGTGCCGTTCCCTTGGCAGGTTTTTCAACCATGCTCGTGATGCGGAAGCCTTCGCCGACCGTTTCGCCTTTACCGACGATACCGTAGCGATGCGCAAGTTCAGGCGCGCATTCTTCAACGGCAATGATGTTCCCGCCAGCCGTGTCGTAGAGATCGATCATGCCCTTGGTGCAACCCTTGGTGTCTTTCATGATCATATCAGGGAGGAGAAGAGCAAAGGGCTCATCACCGACGATTTCACGGGCGCACCAGACAGCGTGGCCGAGACCCAGCGGTTCTTGCTGGCGCGTAAAGCTGACAGTACCGGCCTTCGGAAGCTGCTCCTGAAGAAGAGTGATTTCGGCCTTTTTGGCACGCTCGCGAAGGGTCTGTTCAAGTTCGAAGTGTATATCGAAATAATCTTCGATTACATGTTTATTTCGACCTGTTACGAAGACTAAATGTTCGATCCCAGCTTCAAGAGCTTCATCGACGACGTATTGGATAATAGGCTTATCGACAACAGTCAGCATTTCCTTCGGAACAGCTTTCGTTGCAGGCAGAAAGCGTGTTCCAAGTCCTGCAACTGGAAAAACCGCTTTGCGAACTTTCTTATGCTGTGCCAATTATACCTCCTGAAGAGCTTGATACATTTGGATTATTATTACCGCGAGTAACCTGATTAGCCGACGGTTTGCAAGCCGTGACGCCAAACATGGTTTATGGTAAAGAATTTGTTGACTTGGTTCCTGTAGGTTTCGCGGAAGCACCATATCGCATCTCCCGCGCGGAACGAAGAACACGGATAACGCTCATGGCCCGAGATCTTAGACACCCCCTTTATGGCCTCGCCCTGGCTTCCCTCATAGCTGCAACAACAATGTTGGCACCAGCAAACGCATTCGCGGACCAAGGGTTCCGCCAGTGGATCGCTGATTTTTACAAAACTGCTGCACAAGACGGCATTACCAAGGCGACCTATACGAAAGCATTCACCGGTGTAAACGATCCTGATCCAACTGTCTTGGACAAAGCCCGCTACCAACCGGAATTCACGAGTAAGATATGGGACTATCTAGACTCGCGTGTAAACCCTTATACGGCTACAACTGGAAGGAAAATGGCAGCGAAGTATGACAGCACGTTAAACGCGATTGAACGTCACTTCGGTGTGGATAAAAATATCCTTCTGGCGATCTGGTCGATGGAGTCCAATTACGGCGAAGTTCTCCAAAAAGATGATCGCCTCCACTATGTGCCACGCGCGCTCGCCACGCTTGCCTATGCAGACCCGAGCCGCGCTCGCTATGCCAAGAAGCAGCTGATCGCCGCGTTAAAGATCCTGCAAAATGGCGATGTCTCGCCGCGGCAGCTCACCGGCTCCTGGGCCGGTGCCATGGGGCACACTCAGTTCATTCCGACAAGCTACCTGCTCTACGCGGTCGACGCGGACGGGAACGGCCGGCGCGATATCTGGAATTCTGTACCCGACGCCTTGGCGACTTCGGCTAATCTTCTCATGAAGAACGGCTGGCAAACCGGTAAAACTTGGGGCTATGAAGTTAGCGTGCCGGCCGGCGCTGCAAAATATGCCGGCAAGTCGCTGACCTTGCGGCAATGGGCATCGCTCGGACTTCGCCGCCCGAACGGCAAAGCCTTCAAGGAGCCGGAAACGAAAGCTATCTTGAAGATGCCTGGCGGCGCCGATGGCCCAGGCTTTCTGATGACCTCCAATTTCTTCACGATCAAAAAGTACAATAGCTCGGACAACTACGCCCTGGCGGTTGGCCTGCTTGCCGATGAAATTGCCGGCTACGGAGGCTTGCAACAAACCTGGCCTCGTCCCGACGGCGCACTCGATGTAAAGCAGAAGTTCGAATTGCAGAACCGGCTGAAGACGCTCGGCTATTATGACGGCGTCGTAGACGGTAATTTCGGATCCGGTTCGAAGGCGGCCATCGCCGCTGTTCAACAGCGTCTTGGCATGGAGGCAGATGGTGAGCCTTCCCTGCCGCTTTTAAATGCGCTTCGCCGATGAACCTCTGAATGACGGCGGTCGGGCATAATATTGCCTTGAGAGGGACGATGATGATTTGCGCCGGATTGCTGCGCCAAACCGCAACAAAGAACACCGGCGAAGGGACGCATCGTGAGGGTATTTGACACCATTCGAAGACTGACGGGGGCTCGTCGTCTCGCTTGCCTGTTTGCATTTTGCTGCGCTGGTTTGATCGTCCTTCAGCCCACAATTGCGCCGGCGCAGGAGGGGTATTACGAGAGGCGCTCCATCCTCGATTTCTTCTTTGGCCGACGTTACCTCAAAGAAGATGCGCCGCCGCGCCGGTATCTCCCGCCGGAGGACTATCAACCGCCAAAGACACCACATAAACCCCCACGACCGAAGGCGGTTGTCACACCACGTCCGGTTGCCCCCGCGCCCGACGCTGAAGAGCCGGTCCGGAAGCTCGATACCGCCCAAAAAATTCTGGTGNCCGCCAAAGACACCACATAAACCCCCACGACCGAAGGCGGTTGTCACACCACGTCCGGTTGCCCCCGCGCCCGACGCTGAAGAGCCGGTCCGGAAGCTCGATACCGCCCAAAAAATTCTGGTGGTCGGCGACTTCATGGCAGGTGGACTTGGCGAGGGACTGGAAGAAGCTTTTTCGGATTCTCCTGGCGTGATGGTCGACGCGAGAACAAATCTAGCATCCGGTCTTGTGCGGGACGACTATTATAATTGGCCTTCCCAATTGTCGAAGTTCGTCGATGAAACGAAGCCGGCCGTAGTTGTCGTGATGATTGGCGCGAACGACCGCCAGCAAATGGTCACCGACGGCAGCAAGGAGAAGTTTAGAACGGATGGTTGGTTTGTCGAGTATCGCAAGCGTATCCAGGCTTTTGCGAAAATCGTCAGCAATCGGAAGATTCCCCTGCTCTGGGTTGGCCTTCCGCCCTTTGATTCAGGCGTCATGAGCGCAGACGCTCTCAAGTTTAATCAACTCTACCGCACGGAAATCGAAAGCATTGGTGGCGAATTCATCGATGTCTGGGATGGATTCACCAATGCGGATGGGGATTTTGTGCTGACAGGATCCGACATCAATGGCCAACAGGTCCGTCTTCGTGGCGCAGACGGAATTGGTTTGACCCCTGCCGGTAAGCGCAAACTTGCTTTCTACGTCGAAAAACCCGTCCGTCGTCTCCTCGGCACACAGGCAAGTCCGGATCTTGGGCGTATCGACACGGATACCGGCACGAGCGAGCCGAAAGTCAACGCGCCGGAGCATGCGCAGCCAATCAGTTTCTCCGACCCAAAGCTGGATGGCGGTACGGCGCTCCTCGGAGACAATGCACCGATGCAGCACTCTAGCGAGACTTCGCCGCGGGCCATGCTGGTGGAACAGGGCAAGCTGCCGCCGGCGCCAGCGGGACGAATAGATGACTACCGAATGGAAGACAAAGGAAAACCATCAGCCTCCCTGAAGGCGCCCGCGGCAAGCGCATCGCAGCAGGGTGCAAACTAAGAACAGCTAGCGGGCCGAAGCGTCACGAACGCCTTCGTTGTGACAGTCTTCTGTCAAACCGGAACGCATTCGAAGCGTTGATCGGCATCGGAAAGCACGTTTGCAAATGCGGATACGCGCAACCAGTGTGTCTATGTCACGCTCCGTGAGACGCGAATAAACGCACTGGTATCGTGACGTTAATAGGCCTCCGGTCAAGCCGGGAGAACAGTTGATCCCATCAAGGCCTCGTCAATCGCACGCGCTGCCTGACGTCCTTCGCGGATCGCCCAGACCACCAGCGACTGTCCACGGCGAACATCGCCAGCCGCCCAAAGCTTGTCTACGGAGGTCTTGTAGCTGCGATCATCGGCGACAACATTTGTCGAGCCACGGCGATCCGTTGTCAGCGTGAGCTTGCCTTCCATCTCCTTGAGAACACTGCTCGTGAAGGGGCCGCTGAAACCGATGGCAATGAAGACCAGATCGGCCTTGATGACGAATTCGGTGCCCTGGACGGGCTTGCGGCGCTCATCGACCTCGCAGCACTTCACGCCAGTCAGTACGCCATCCTCGCCAATGAATTCGAGGGTTGCGACCTGGAACTCACGAATAGCTCCTTCCGCTTGGGAAGACGACGTGCGCATCTTGGTGGCCCAGAAGGGCCATACTGCGAGCTTGTCTTCCTTTTCCGGCGGCTGTGGACGAATGTCGAGCTGGGTGACTTTCACGGCGCCCTGGCGAAACGCGGTTCCAACGCAGTCTGATGCCGTGTCACCGCCGCCAACCACGACGACATGCTTGCCGCCAGCAAGGATTGGATCCGCTGGCCAGCCGGTGCTGTCGATGTCCTCGCGGCCAACGCGCTTGTTCTGTTGAACCAAATAAGGCATGGCGTCATGAACACCAGCCAATTCGACGCCCGGAATTCCAGCCTGGCGTGGTGTTTCGGAGCCGCCACAATAAAGAACCGCATCATGGTCGGCCAGCAAACCATCGACGCTCACATCCACGCCGACATTGACACCACAATGGAAGGTGACACCCTCGCCTTTCATCTGTTCAACCCGTCGGTCGATAAAGTTCTTCTCCATCTTGAAGTCGGGAATACCGTAACGGAGCAATCCACCGGGCTTGGATTCGCGTTCATAGACATGGACGTCATGCCCGGCGCGGCCGAGCTGCTGCGCAGCTGCAAGACCGGCGGGGCCTGAACCGATGATGGCGACTTTCTTGCCCGTATGGACAGTTGCCGGCTGAGGGCGGATGTAGCCGAGTTCGTAGGCTTTATCGGCGATCGCCTGTTCAACCGTCTTGATGGAGACCGGCATGTCCTCGAGGTTGAGCGTACACGCTTCCTCGCAGGGGGCTGGGCACACGCGCCCGGTAAATTCGGGGAAGTTATTTGTGGAATGCAGGTTCTGGATCGCTGCTTCCCAGTTGTTGTTATAAACGAGGTCGTTCCAATCCGGGATCTGATTATGAACCGGACAGCCGGTCGGACCATGGCAATAGGGAATGCCGCAATCCATGCAGCGCGCCGCCTGTTTCTGGACCTCGGCATCCGACATCGGGATTGTGAATTCGCGGAAATGGCGAATACGATCCGATGCCGGCTGGTACTTCGCCACCTGCCGATCAATTTCCAGAAAACCTGTAACCTTGCCCATCTTTCTACCCTTCATTCGCCGCTTTGACGGCTATGTCCCGTTCTGCAGGTTCAGCATGACCCTCTCAGCGCCCTCAGCGCGACCGGCATGCCCCGAACCCCACTCCGTTGCCTGCGGCCGGCAACAGTTTGCCGGCCTTGATCCCTCAATCGATTGCGTCGGCATGCCACGCAACCAGCGTGGCACTTTTGGCGATTACTCGGCGGCGACGCCCATACGGCCCCGTTCCATCTCTTCCAATGCGCGGCGATACTCGACCGGCATGACCTTGCGGAATTTCGGCCGATACTCGACCCAGTTGTCAAGGATCAGCTTGGCGCGTGTCGAGCCGGTATAATGGAGATGGTTCGAGATCAGCTGATAAAGACGCTCCTCATCGTGGCGGGTCATATCTTCTGACACGTTGACTCTGCCCTTATGCATGAGATCGCCGCCATGATGATGCAGCTTCTCCAACATGTCGTCCTCTTCAGGAACAGGCTCCAGCTCCACCATGGCCATGTTGCAACGCTTGGCGAAATCACCGCTCTCGTCGAGGACATAGGCAACACCACCCGACATTCCGGCTGCAAAGTTACGTCCCGTGCCACCTAGCACCACAACAATGCCACCCGTCATATATTCGCAGCCATGGTCACCCACGCCCTCAACGACGGCGATCGCTCCGGAGTTGCGAACCGCAAAGCGCTCACCTGCAATGCCTCGGAAATAGCATTCGCCTTCCGTCGCACCATACAGCACCGTGTTGCCGACGATGATCGACTCTTCCGCCACAATACGGGATTTCTCCGATGGCCTGATAATGATCTTGCCACCCGAAAGGCCCTTGCCGACGTAATCATTGCCGTCACCAACCAGAGTAAAGGTGATACCCCGTGCAAGAAAAGCAGCAAAGCTCTGGCCTGCCGTGCCGCGCAGCGTGACGCTGATCGTGTCGTCCTTGAGGCCGCGATGCTTGTAACGTTTGACCAACTCACCGGACAGCATCGCACCAACAGAGCGGTCCACATTCTTGATCGGCACTTCGAAGGAAACCGGCGTCTTTTTCTCCAAGGCGTCAGCCGCTTCGGCGATCAGCCTGCGATCGAGAATACCGTCGATCGGATGCTTCTGCCGTTCAGTCCAGTAGATTGCTTGCTTAGGCGCTTCGACCTTGTGGAAAATATTCGTAAAGTCGAGGCCTCGTGCCTTCCAATGGGCGAGCATCTCTTCCTTTTCAAGGAGCTCGGACGAGCCGATGATCTCGTCGAGCTTCGTAAAGCCGAGCGATGCCAGCATCTCACGCACTTCTTCAGCGACGAAGAAGAAGTAGTTGATGACATGCTCTGGCGTACCCTTGAAGCGCTTGCGCAGAACGGGATCTTGCGTAGCTACGCCGACGGGGCAGGTATTCAGATGGCACTTGCGCATCATGATGCAGCCGGCTGCGATGAGCGGTGCCGTCGCAAAGCCGAACTCGTCGGCACCAAGCATTGCACCGATGAGGACGTCTCGACCAGTCTTCAAGCCGCCGTCAACCTGCAGAGCGACCCGCGAACGCAGCCCGTTCAAGACAAGCGTCTGCTGGGTTTCTGCAAGCCCGATTTCCCATGGGCTACCGGCATGCTTCAAAGATGTTAGCGGCGATGCTCCGGTTCCGCCATCAAAACCAGCCACGGTGATATGATCGGCGCGTGCCTTCGCCACGCCGGCGGCTACCGTACCAACGCCGACTTCAGATACCAGCTTAACTGAAACGTCAGCAGAAGGATTGACGTTCTTCAAGTCATAGATCAGCTGGGCAAGATCTTCGATCGAATAGATGTCGTGATGCGGCGGTGGTGAGATCAGGCCGACACCCGGCGTCGAGTGACGGGTCTTAGCGACGGTCGCATCGACCTTATGGCCCGGCAACTGACCGCCTTCGCCAGGCTTTGCGCCCTGGGCAACCTTGATCTGCAGCATATCGGCATTGACCAGATATTCCGTCGTCACGCCGAAGCGGCCCGAGGCAATCTGCTTGATAGCAGAGCGCTCCGGATTTGGTGATCCATCTGGCAACGGGAAGTAGCGGTCAGATTCCTCGCCGCCTTCGCCCGTATTGGACTTGCCGCCGATCTTGTTCATGGCGATGGCGAGCGTCGTGTGCGCTTCGCGCGAGATCGACCCGAACGACATGGCGCCCGTCGAGAAGCGCTTGACGATGTTGATCGCGGGCTCGACTTCGTCGAGAGGCACGGGTCTGCGCCCAAGCTCTTCTGCCGATTTGATACGGAACAGACCGCGGATCGTGTTCATCCGAAGCGCTGTTGCATTCATCATTTCGGAGAATTCGCGGTAGCGATCCTGCGCATTGCCGCGAACCGCGTGCTGGAGCGCAGCAACGGCATCTGGCGTCCAGGCATGGCTTTCGCCGCGCATGCGGTAGGAATACTCACCGCCGATGTCGAGCGTATTGGCGAGCAAGGGATCGCGTCCGAATGCCGCGTTGTGACGCTGTACTGTCTCGTCGGCGATTTCTTCCAGTCCGACGCCCTCGATCATGGTGGCTGTGCCGAAGAAATACTTATCGACAAAGGACTGTTTCAGGCCAATGGCGTCGAAAATCTGGCCACCGCAATAGGACTGATAGGTGGAAATGCCCATCTTGGACATTACCTTGAGAATGCCTTTGCCCACGGCCTTGATGTAGCGATACACAACCTCTTGGGCATCAACCTCTTTCGGGAACTCGCCGCGCATGTGCATGTCAAGCAGCGTATCGAAAGCGAGATAAGGGTTGATCGCTTCCGCACCATAACCGGCCAGGAGGCAGAAATGGTGGATTTCGCGCGGTTCACCTGTCTCCACGACAATGCCGACCGAGGTTCTCAAGCCCTTGCGGATGAGGTGATGATGTACGGCCGCTGTCGCAAGAAGCGCAGGGATTGCAATACGGTCAGGACCGATCTGGCGGTCGGAGAGGACGATGATGTTGTAGCCGCCCTTGACGGCCGCCTCAGCACGCTCGCAAAGCCGATCCAGCATTTCAGGCATGCCTTCGGCACCGCGCTCCACATCATAGGTGAAGTCGAGTGTCTTGGTGTCGAAACGATCTTCCGTATGACCAATCGAACGGATCTTCTCCAGATCGCCATTCGTCAAGATCGGCTGGCGCACTTCAAGACGCTTTGCATTCGCCATACCCGTATGATCGAGAATGTTTGGCCGTGGTCCGATAAACGACACCAGGCTCATCACCAGCTCTTCACGGATCGGGTCGATCGGGGGATTTGTGACCTGCGCGAAGTTCTGCTTGAAGTAGGTGTAAAGCAGCTTCGACTTCGAAGACATCGCCGAAATAGGCGTATCGGTTCCCATGGAGCCAATCGCTTCTTGCCCGGTCGTTGCCATCGGTGACATCAAAAGGCGAGTGTCTTCACTCGTATAACCGAAGGCCTGCTGGCGATCGATCAACGAAACGTCGCGGCGCAATGCGCGAGGCTCAACCGGCTTCAGCTCTTCAAGAATAAGCTGCGTGCGGTCCAGCCAGTTGCGGTAGGGATGCTTGGTCGCCAGAGCGCGCTTCACCTCGTCGTCGGAGATGATGCGGCCCTCGTTCATGTCGATCAGCAGCATTTTTCCTGGCTGCAAACGCCATTTTTGAACGATATCTTCTTCGGCGACCGGCAGCGTGCCGGCCTCAGATGCCAGGATCACGCGATTGTCACTGGTGACGAGATAGCGCGCCGGACGCAGGCCGTTGCGGTCGAGTGTTGCGCCGATCTGCACACCGTCGGTGAAGCAAACAGCAGCAGGACCGTCCCAAGGCTCCATCAAGGCAGCGTGGTATTCGTAGAAAGCCTTGCGTTCCGGCGACATGGATTGATTGCCGGCCCAAGCCTCGGGGATGAGCATCATTACGGCATGGGCAAGCGAATAGCCGCCGCGCACCAGGAACTCGAGAGCATTGTCGAAACAGGCCGTGTCCGATTGGCCCTCATAGGAGATCGGCCAAAGCTTTGAGATGTCTTCTCCAAACAATGGCGAGGAGACCGATGCCTGGCGTGCTGCCATCCAGTTCACGTTCGAACGCAGCGTGTTGATTTCACCATTGTGCGCGACCATGCGGTATGGGTGCGCAAGCTTCCAGGAAGGAAAGGTGTTGGTGGAAAAGCGCTGATGGACCAGCGCAACAGCGCTTTCAAAGCGCGGGTCCGATAAATCTTTATAGTAGGCGCCAACCTGATAGGCCAGGAACATGCCCTTGTAGACAATCGTCGAGGCAGACAGGGAAACAGGGTAAAAACTGCTCTCCTCGCCTTCGAACTCGTCGTAGATCCTGTTGGAAATCACTTTTCGCAGCGTAAAAAGACGCCGCTCGAATTCGTCGTCGCTGGCAGCATCACGACCGGCACCGACGAAAACCTGGACATGATGTGGTTCAGTTGCAGCAATATCCGGCGCCTTAGACAAAGACGCGTTGTCGACAGGTACATCGCGGAAGCCGAGACAGACCTGGCCTTCTTCAACGATGACGTCTTCAATCACCTTTTTGAAATGGGTAATTTGCGCTTGATCGCGCGGCATGAAGATGTGACCGACGCCGTATTGGCCAGCCTTCGGCAGCGTAATCCCTTGCTTGGCCATTTCTTCACGAAAGAACCGATCGGGAATTTGCACCAAAATGCCAGCGCCGTCGCCCATGAGAGGGTCAGCACCGACTGCACCGCGATGCGTCAGGTTCTCGAGGATGAACAGTCCGTCCCGCACGATCTGGTGCGACTTGACACCCTTCATATGCGCCACAAAGCCGACGCCGCAGGCATCATGCTCGCGTCGTGGATCGTAAAGCCCCTGCTTTTTAGGCAAACCGGAGGCAAATTTGCGCGTCGTTGCCGTGCCGCGTGCAATGGCAGCTGCGGAATGGTCGATCGCTACAGATGGCGTCTTCTTCGTCATCGTCTTTCCTCCTGTCAGGCCCGCAGTTGCGAGCGGCGTTCTGTCTCGCTGCAGCCATTTTTAAATGCCGCGCGTGACGGTGCTGTTGCAATGTGAAGATTGGTCGCATGGCCTTAAGGCTTCGCGCACCGCACCTGCTGACCAGTCCAACAGCCTTCGGCTGCATAACTATAGCGTGAAAGCCTGCAAAGGTCAGGGCTTTCGGTGCATCTTCGGCCTCGTCGGCCAAAATAGGACAGCAACACTGTCCTAATTCGCCAGTTCTATGGCAGAAACCGGCCGCCGCTGCAAGGCCTCAATCCTAAAAAACTGATGAACAACTACCCGAAGATTACCTCGTGAGGCGTTTTCGCGCAATAAAATTACATTGCGGCGCAGCATTTTAATTATTGATTGCTGAATTCAAATTCTGTGATCGATTGCAGCTTGTGCGCTTGATCCCGCGCCCCATTAGCGCGAAGGTCGCCGCCATCGCAAAGAATTTGGAAATGGTGTCGAATGTTTTTTGCTTCGGACAACTGGGCTGGCGCCCATAGCGCAATTGCCGAACGGCTGGTGAGTGAAGCGGCGGGCTTTGCGGCGGCCTACGGCACGAGCGATCTCGATCGCCGCGTCGAGCAGCGTTTTAATGAGATATTTGAGCGCGAGGTGGCTGTCTTTTTTGTCGGCACTGGCACTGCGGCAAACTCTCTTGCGCTTGCCAGCGTCCAGCGACCGGGCGGGGTTATTTTCTGTCACTCAGAGGCGCACGTCATTGAAGACGAATGTGGCGCGCCTGAGTTTTTCTCCGGTTCGGCGAGGCTTGTTCCCGTGCCGGGCGCGGTCGGACGTATTGATCCATCCCATCTTTCGCGCCGGATCGCTGATTTCCCTGAAGATGCCGTTCATCATGGCCGCGCCGGTTCAGTCACAATCACGCAAGCAACGGAGACGGGAACCGTCTACTCGCTTGACGAGATCGACACCGTCGCACGTATTTCACGCGATCGCGGCATGCCGCTGCATATGGACGGCGCGCGCTTTGCCAATGCCTTGATCTCGCTCGACACCACACCGGCCGAAATGACTTGGCGACGCGGTGTCGATATTCTTTCCTTCGGTGCAACGAAAAATGGCTGCTGGTGCGCCGAGGCGGTTGTCTTCTTCAATCCGGAAAAGGCAAAAGACATGCCTTTCATCCGCAAACGTGCCGCGCAACTTTTCTCCAAGACGCGGTTCATCGCGGCTCAATTCGACGCCTATCTGCAGGATGGTTTATGGCTGGAGCTTGCGCGTCACGCCAATAACATGGCTGACCGCATGCGCGCCGGAATCAACGCCAGCAATTCCGCGCGCCAGGCGTGGGAAACAACGACGAACGAGATTTTCGCCGTCGTCACGAAGCAGGCTGCACAAGAAGCGACGGAGCGGGGCGCCAAATTTTACGATTGGCTTGTGCCGGCCGCCACGCCCGATCTCGTTTCGCAGGACGAAAAGCTGATCAGGCTCGTCACCAGCTTCGCGACGACCAGCGAAGATGTCGATCAATTCTTGAAATGCATCGCAGCCTGATCCAGCCTGCACTCAATCATTGGGGTGTCTGTACAGCTGAAAGGCAGCTCAGACACCCTTGCTCTGAGGCCGCTCTACGCGCGCAGGGACCCAACTTTCCGCAAAATCTCTTCGGAAAGCGCCGTCACAAGCGCGGCGTCGGCACCCTTGCGTGGCACCAGGACGAATTCCACGTCCTCAAGCGCAGGCAGGATATCATCGCTGATCTCCTTCAACCCTCCCGGTGCCATGCTGCGCGGCTGAACCAGAACCCCCATGCCGGCTCGGGCCGCAGCCGTGAGGCCGCTCAGGCTCCCGCAGGTACAGACGATCCGCCAGGGGATCTGATGGCGGCTTAAGGTTTCGAAAGCAATTCCACGTGTCACGCTGGGTGGTGGGAAAGCAATCAACGGCAAGGGTCGAGTCGCAGCAACGCGATCTGGATCACGTGCGAGCCAGACCAGCGGCTCACGATAAACAAGGCGACCACGTGGATCGCCTAGCCTGCGCTTGGCAAGAACAAGGTCAATCTCACCGTTGTCGAGCATTTCATAGAGCGTACCCGATAATGCGACCGTCAATTGCAGGTCGAGCGATGGATGTGCACGCGTGAAATCTTCCAGAACCCCCGGCAAACGGCTCGTGACAAAATCTTCTGATACGCCGAGACGCAATTCCCCTCGCAGGCTCTCCCGAAAAAGCGCCTGGACCTGACTTTCGATGTTCAACATCTCTTGAGCGTGGCCAAGCAGCGCCTCGCCGTCTGCCGTCAAGACAACTTTATGCGTGTCTCGCGCAAAGAGACGCCGGCCGATTGCATCCTCCAAGCGGCGCACATGCTGGCTGACGGTCGATTGACCCACTTCAAGGCGTTCGGCAGCCAGCGTAAAACTTCCCATTTGTGCCACACAGACAAAACTACGAAGCTGCGTAAGATCAAGCATATCACAAAACCGAATAACTGTTATTGCTTGCATTTGATATCATAATGAAGGAGGAAAAGCTTATTGTTTTTCCTTGCAGCCCGAGAGGGACATCATGCGCCGCTTTTTGCCCGATACCTTCACCATCATGCTGGTCTGCACCGTGCTTCTCGCTTCGGTTTTGCCGGCGCATGGGAGCTTTGCGCGTTACTTTGGGATCGCCACCAACTTCGCGATCGCGCTGTTGTTTTTTCTTCATGGTGCGCGCTTGTCCCGTGACGTTGTCATTGCGGGAATGCTGCATTGGCGGCTCCATTTGACGATCTTGGCAACAACCTTCGCTGTCTTTCCGCTTCTCGGTTTGGCGATCGGCTTTGTTCCGACTTCGATCCTGCCGCAGGAGCTTTATTTCGGCATTCTTTTCCTGACGGTTTTGCCGTCAACCGTGCAGTCTTCCATCGCCTTTACATCAATTGCAGGCGGCAACGTTCCTGCTGCGATATGCTCAGCATCGGCCTCAAACATCTTCGGCATGTTCCTCACTCCCCTTCTCGTCGGCTTGCTGTTCGCGACAAGCTCGGGTGGCGGCGGATTTTCGTGGGATGCGCTCACCCAGATTTTGGTCCAGCTTCTGCTTCCCTTTATCGTCGGCCAGCTCTTGCAGCCCTGGATTGGCAATTTCATTCGCTCCCGCAAGAAGCTTCTGATGCCCGTGGACAGAGGCTCGATCCTGATGGTTGTCTACCTTGCGTTCAGTGAGGCCGTCATGGAAGGGCTTTGGCATCAGTTTTCGGTTGCCAACATCGCCGCGGTCATTGTGACCGATATGGTTCTGCTCGCCTTCGTGCTTTGCTTCACGATGTTCGGCAGCCGGATGCTCGGCTTCAACAAAGAAGATGAGATCACCATCACCTTTTGCGGCTCAAAGAAAAGCCTTGCGAGCGGTGTACCGATGGCCAACGTCATTTTCGCGGGACAAAGCATCGGAGCTATCGTGCTGCCTTTGATGCTCTTTCATCAGATCCAGCTGATGGTGTGTGCCGTCATAGCGCAAAAATATGCGAATGCCCGTCAGCGCCAGGCAAAGGCCAAGGACATTCAACAGGCCGTAGGTCCCGCTTAAGCGCATCAAGGCGACGAAAAACTTCGCGCTGCTTGGGAGACGCCGAACCTCTTCAAACTGGAATTGATCTCGTGACTTGCCCTGCGCATGTTCCCATGCGCAGGGTTTATCTTTGAGATAGGGCCTGTTTCGACGCGGCGGACAAGTTCGAGCCACCCAGACTCCATCAACGGCAGGCAGGCAGTCCCTTTGCTCCGCACTTTTTGGGCGCCGGCGGCTTTGGCCGAGCGGGCATTTGCGGCTGAGCAGCGGACAGTTTCTGTGGCGCGTTCACGTGAGGAGTAGGCTTGGGCCGTGCTGCAGGGGGATTGGGGCGCCGGACGGTGGATACGGCGACACGCGGCGCTGCAGGCGTAGCGACCTTATTGACCACAGGACGCCTAGCGTTGACGGCAACAGACGGGGCTTTAGGTGCTGGCGCGCTTACCTTGGCGTCGATAGCAGCGGGTTTCTGCTTATCTTCGGAAACCGCTGGCCCCGTCGGAAGCTTTCCGGCCGGCGGATGCTCGTTAACGCTGAGCATCTTGGTGTCCTGCGGCAGCGGCTTACCCTGGAAGCCAGGTAGAGCATGCGGATTCGCAGCAAGTCCTTGCTTCTCTGTTGGTCCACCAACTGCATTTTCTGGCAACTTCGGTGTCGTCGGCAAGGCATGACCGTTTGCCGACATGCCGGCAGGCCGATTTGTAGGCGCATTTGCAACTCCCGGCTGACGCCCAGCGGGTGGCATCGGCTGCAGCGCACCATTCATGGACGCTTTAGGCGATGTCACCGGATTGGCTCCTTGTCGCAATTCGGCCGTTCGCGCAATCGATGGCGGCAGCGCGACATGTGGTGCGGATGCGACAGCGCTTGCGGCAAGCACCTGTCTGGCTGTCGGCGCCGTGCCAGCGGGCGGTGTTGCGGTATTGATGATCGTGTTGTTCACGATCTTATTGTGAATGTTGTTGAAGATGATGTTGTTTTGAGGCGGCACGAAATTTCGTGCAGGCTCCACCCAGACTGGAACCGGCACGAAGACCGGCTCAGGCAGGACAAAAACTTCTGCGGGCGGTCTTGGCGGCACAAGTACGACAAAATCCGGCGGCGGCGGCGCCAGAAAAACCATGGGTGCGGGCGGCGCATAACCGAAATCGGCATTATCGAAGTAAAGCACCGGCCGATCTACATAGACGATTTCTGCTGGCGGCGGTGGTGGCACATGGTATTCAATAACAGTAAAGGATGGCGGAGGCTCGAGAGACGCCTCCAAGTGCGCCAAGCGACGCCGGGCATCCCACACATGCGGTCCATGCGGATAGCGTCTCAGATATGACCAGTAGGCCGATGGCGTATCCGCGCTCCAAGTCTCCCGCCATGTAATGGCCTCACGGCGGGCCGCAACAATGGCGCGCACGCGCCTTGCCATCGCATCGTTCGGATACGCAGCCAGGAAATCTTCATAGCCTTGCAGAGTGTCACGATCGAGAGCGGCGAAATAGGCATCTTTCTCGTCGAAATCTCGAATCGACTTCGCTCTGATTGCAGCGGCGTCGTACCTCACGGATTCAGCTGCTGGCACGTTAGGACCCCGATCGAAGAAGCTGAAGGCATCCTTGAACTTGGATGCGTCCCAAGGGATCTCCGCGCCCTTGGTAAGGTCACTGACCCGCAGGCGGGTGCGATCGAATACTTCGTCGAGGGGCAATCCTCCGACACGGATCATCTCTGCCAGCGCATGGGCGTAAGATCCGTAAGGTCCAGGTTCCGCCGGTCCAACGGTACCGGGTGCCGCATTGAACGCAATCAGTTGATTGGCATCAGGATCGACAAGGGAAAGCCCCCCAGCAAGCGGCTGGCTGGACTGCGCGAATGGATTTGTTCTCGCCATATCAAGAACGACCATGCTACCGCGGTTGCCCATAGCGGCAAGCGATTTGGTGAAGTCCGTCATCCGAACTGCTTCGATTGGCACATCCGTCGCATTGGCGATCTGCGCATCGACGGGCACGAAATAATTGTCCCCTTGATACTGCAGACCATAACCCGCGAGATAGACGAAGACGACCGCGCTCGGACCTGCATCGCGTGCCTTGGCAAGGAAATCTCGCATCGCATCACGCAGACCATTTTGGTCGAGATCGCGTGCCCCAATGACGTCAAAACCGGCAGCCTGTAATGTCTGCGCGATCAGGCCGGCATCATTGGCTGGCGTTGGCAAAGCGCCAGCTTTGTACGCCGCGTTCCCGACAACAAAGGCTAACCTTTTCTCAGGCGCGCCTTGGGCTTGAGCAACGTGGGGGAGATAGGTGGAGACTAAAAGGAAAATGAGCGCAAAAACGCGAAAAAAATGCTTTTGATAAATGCAAAAATCTAGAGACTTCATCACAACGCTCTCCGCTTTCGAACAGCAAATTTGCGAGAGCAGGCAATCAAGCAATCAAGACTTTTTTGTAGGCTCCCAAAGCTTGAACGGACGCCACGTCAAAAGCCGTCGGCATGATCACACGTTGTTGATAGAGGTTTGGTGACAACAATTGAGGGGCGCTGAACTCAAAAATTCACACGACACCATCAACACAAAAAAGCGGCACCTTTCGGCGCCGCCTTTCTTCAAATGGTCGTTCGGAAGTTAGCTGGCGATCTGAGCTTCGATGGTCTTTGGAGCATCCACCTTTTCGACAGCAATGTCGATCTTGCGAGGCTTCATGGCTTCAGGAATGTTGCGCAGCAGATCAATGTGCAGCAGACCATTCTTCAAGGAAGCAGACGCGACTTCAACATGATCGGCAAGCTGGAAGCGGCGCTCGAAAGTGCGCTTGGCGATGCCGCGATAGAGATATTCGCGGCCTTCGGGCTGCTCGTCGCTCTTTTCACCCTTGACTGTTAAGGAGTGGGCCTGGCTTTCGATCGATATTTCGCTTTCATCGAAGCCGGCGACCGCCATCGTAATGCGGTAAGTATTCTCACCAGTCCGCTCAATATTATAGGGCGGATAGCTCTGTGCTTGATCAGGCTGAGCGAGGCTATCCAGCATCGTAAAGAGGCGATCGAAGCCAACGGTGGAACGATAGAGAGGCGAAAAATCAACGTGACGCATAATGTCCTCCTAAGGAAGCGACGTGTTGCGATAAAACCTCGGCAGACCCGACAATCGGCGTCTGAGAGGCGGCTTTACGGACCCTCACGGGCGTCCGCAGCCAGAAGATAAGAAGAGGAAAACATTCGTTCAAGAGGCTTAGCGAGGCAAATAGACGATGAATTTGAGATGAATAATTGGTTCCAAATTCATTCAGCCGCGAGCTGATCATATAGCGGTTATCGAGCTCGAGCTCGTGGGCTGAAGTGCATCGTCCCTTCATCTTCAGTCCAGATTTGAAGGCCGGCTCACCCCTGTGATGCCGGCTCTTTTTTTGTTCTCATCTCACTATCGAACAATTGGCAGCAGATTGGTCCCGATGCGCGAGTAATTCGTTCAAACAGAACTTATTTGCACCATCTTAAATCATATATGAGTCTAGTGCTGCTACGATGCCTTTAAGATCGCCCAGCCTCAGCGCATCCTACAAACGCGTGTCGACGAGAAAGATATCAGGCGGACCATGACGGATCAGGTTCTTTATTCGACCCCGGACAATCCGGCCCCAGAAAACAGAAGCGAAGGCTACTTCGAAACCTATGATGGTTTGCACCTTCGTTACGGGATTTTCCGCTCTGTCGGACCGGCGAAAGGCACCGTGGTTCTTCTGCAGGGTAGAAGCGAGTTCATCGAGAAATATTATGAGACGATAAGAGATCTGACCACACGGGGTTTATGGGTCGCCACGTTTGATCTGCGTGGGCAAGGCGGTTCACCGCGGTTGCTGAAAGGTCGTCAGCACGGACATGTGCAGCGCTTTTCCGATTATGAACGCGATCTTGATTCCTTCCTCGACACGGTTGTCTTGCCGGATACCAAGCTGCCTTTTTACCTTCTGGGTCATTCCACGGGCGGCCTGATTGCGCTGGCCGCAGCACCGTATCTTGCGACACGCGTTGAACGCATGGTTGTATCGGCGCCCTTTCTCGGCCTGACCGGGCAGATCGTTTCAGAGCTTGCCATACGACGTGTATCGCGTCTTGCCTCCGGGATAGGCTTCGGCTCGTCGGCATTGATCAACAGAACGCGGCCGATGCATTTCGCCAGCAATCCTCTAACGTCAGATCAGACCCGTTTTGAAAGAAACCAGGGCATCGCCGATGCGTATCCCAGCGTCAAGCTCGGCATGCCGACGGCCCGGTGGCTGGCTGAATGCTTCCGCGCCATGGATCGCGTTCTGACGGCCGAGCATCTGTCCTCCATCACCATCCCGACGCTGCTGATTGCACCGACCCGCGACGGTGTCGTTCCTTATTTGGCGCAAGAACGTGCTGCTCGCTATTTCCGGGCCGCACAGTTGGTTCCGATTAATGGGGCAAGGCACGAAATCTTACAGGAAAGGGATCTTTACCGCGCCCAGGCGATGGCAGCGATCCACGCGTTTATTCCGGGCAGCGACGCCGATGCGGCGGAGGAAACGATGAGTCTGGGTGCTTAATCGCAGCCGCTCTACCGCCGCTCGCCACTCCGTCAACAGTTTGGTACAGGCCTTCCAAGCGTGCAGAAAAGATAGGTGCGACAGGTTATCTTTGAGGATGGAGTCCCTTGAAGTCCGATTCTGGTTAAAATCCACCGCTGTGCCGAAGCACGTGTCTCTCGCTAACCCCTGAAAACGCGCAAAGCGTCCTATCGAGCTGATGTGCTCGCGCGTTCTACTTCAGCGTGCCGTCATTGAGAAAAGCCATGGCTTGCTCGTAGACGGTTTTGCTGCCGGCGGCGATGATAAAGCCGCCATTCTCCGGACGATCACCGTCCCAGGTGGTCATAATACCGCCCGCCTGCTCGATCACAGGAATGATGCCGCCGACGTCGTAAGGTTTAAGGCCGCTTTCAATGACAAGATCGATATGCCCGCCAGCTAGCAAGGCATAGGCATAGCAGTCGCAACCATAGCGGAATAAGCGCACGCGGCTTTCGACGCTTCGATAAGCCTCTAACTGACGTCCTTCAAACAAATGCGGAGACGTCGTAAATAAGATGGCATCCGCAAGCGTTCTGCAGTCACGCGTTGCAAGACGACGATCCAAATCGGGACCCCGGTAAAATGAGGCTTGGCCATCGGCAAAGTAACGCTCACGCGTAAATGGTTGATCGATCATCCCCATGATCGCGCGCCCGTTTTGGTAAAGACCGATCAGCGTACCCCAGACAGGCAGACCCGAAATAAAGGCTCTGGTGCCATCAATCGGATCGATGACCCAGACATATTCCCGGTCTAGACCGATATTTCCATGCTCCTCGCCAAGTACGCCGTGCTCGGGAAAGTGCTCCGAGATCAAGGCGCGGATCGCCGTCTCGGCAGCGCGGTCACCCTCCGTTACCGGGTCGAAGCCGCTGGCCAGCTTGTTCGTGATCAGCGTGCCACTGCGAAAGCGCGGCAAGGTTTCCGCTGCAGCCTTTTCCGCCAAAAGATCAAAAAAACTGCGATCGGGCAAAGCCATGGTGTGTCTCCTCTTCAGAGTGAGCCTCATAGCAGATCACCTTCTCATGCTGTAGCTCTTTTGAAGACGGCGATTCTGCCTCCTGGCAATGGCACTGTCAGCCGGAACGGCTCACCGAAGCAGTGCGCAGTCACTCGTGGCCGGGGGGATCTTGCGCCACTGCGCGCACTCTTCGCTTAAGAATGATGCCGCCTCTGCCTGCAAAATATTCAGGCAGAACATTAATGCACACAAAATATGCACTATAAAATTATGCTTGACAATTGTGCAGAGCAAGCCTAGCGTGTCTCTCACAGTCCTTGACTGTAAATACCCTCCTTGGGTGTTTCCTCCCTAGACTTAGCCGCGCTGCAGAGCGCGGTTTTTTTTGACCTTCCAGCAGAAAAGCAAAGGGAGAAGAACTGGCGCTTCGCCTAAGCAGCGAGTCAGTGCGAATCCAATCTACAGTGGATTGCCGGGACACACCCTGGGCAACGCAAACTGGGATTGAAGAACGAACTGCTGTGAAAGCTCGATTATACGCCGAGAACCGTTTTAAAACTTAAGCCGGAACTGCTTCGCCCTATGAGGCCAAACAGATCACTCAGCAGCAAGGGGCTGCTCGCCGGCATAGTTTTCAACATATTCAGCCATCTGCTGCATGAACGATGTTACGGCCTGCGCAACAATCGGGAATTGCGGCCGCCTTTCAAGAGTCGCCTCATCCACGTAGATGGCCCGATTGAGTTCAATCTGGAGCGCATGAAGCCCACGCGATGGCCTACCATAATGCTCGGTGATAAAACCACCGGCATAGGGCTTGTTGCGAATTGCGGCAAACCCCATTCGCTGGAAGATATCCACAGCCACCCGAGACAAATCGGCAGAGGCGCTTGTCCCATAACGGTCGCCAATTATCACATCGGGTCGCTCGCTATGACCCGCTACGCGAACATTCCCTGGCATGGAGTGACAATCGATCAGCACGCCGAAGCCGAATTGCACATGTGTCCTGGCGATCAGACGGCGCAGCGCGGTATGGTATGGTTTGTAGATGTTTTCAACACGATCAAGCCCCTCTTGCACCGGCAAGCGGCCAGTATAGATCTCCATATTTTCGGCAACAATGCGCGGGACCGTTCCTAATCCCCCCGCAACGCGCAGCGAGCCAATATTGGCATAGGATGGCAAGGCTCCGTCGAACATCTTCGGATCAAGCTCATAGGGCTCGCGATTCACATCGAGATAGGCTCGGGGGAAGTTCGCGACGAGCAGCGGAGCTCCAAGTTCGGGCGCGGCTGAAAACAACTCGTCTACGTAGTGATCCTCCGAGCGGCGAAGCGCGGTGCCGCGCAGGCGCGAGCTTTCAACGAACTCGGGTGGATAGATTCTACCGCTATGCGGGGAGTTGTAGACGAATGGGATAGTTTGCGACACGGGCTCCCGTACTTCAAAAAGCTCGTATTCGCGAAAGTCGGGCACCTTTATTCCTCTTTACCATAAGGTCAGCGAGCTGTGAGCGAGATGTTGCCAGTTGCCACGACTCAAGTCCATACTATGTAAGAAGATCAACAGTCTCGGCCAAGAGGCTTACCGGTTGTTTAACGTCCGGGATGTATTAAACATTGGCAGTGACTAAAATAGCAGAAACAATTTAGCAGCGGTCCGATTGATGACTCACAAAATACTCCTGGCAGAAGACGATAACGACATGCGTCGCTTTCTCGTCAAGGCCCTCGAAAAGGCCGGATATAAGGTTCTGTCCTATGATAACGGCGCGAGCGCCTATGACCGGCTGCGAGAAGAGCCGTTCAACCTGCTGCTGACAGACATTGTCATGCCAGAGATGGACGGTATCGAACTGGCGCGCCGCGCGACCGAACTCGATCCCGACCTGAAGGTCATGTTCATCACCGGCTTTGCCGCGGTAGCACTCAACCCCGATTCGAAAGCACCAAAGGATGCGAAGGTCCTTTCCAAGCCTTTCCATCTGCGCGACCTGGTTGATGAGGTTAACAAACTTCTTGCGGCATAAGGCTTTTGCACAGGCCGCCACAAAACTTCAAAAAAGCCTATTGACGGCCCCGGAGGTTTTGTGATCTATGCGCCGCCATCGGATGGGCGTGTAGCTCAGCGGGAGAGCACTACGTTGACATCGTAGGGGTCACAGGTTCAATCCCTGTCACGCCCACCATTCGAATTATTGATGTTTCAAGGCCTTGCGAGAAATCGCGAGGACTTTTGCATATTTCCCCTCAAGTTTAAGGGACCCGGTAATCATCCCCGCAAACCATTGGGTTGAAAATTGGACTTCTCCGGCCTTTGATGCGTTTGGAGAACGACATGAAAAAATCGAGATTCACGGAAAGCCAGATTCTGGCGATTTTGAAGC
>NZ_JBBBVQ010000018.1:0-135920 GCF_037199735.1 Oryzifoliimicrobium ureilyticum
GCCCATCTTCCTCGAACCTCCTGAGAAGATAGGATAAATCATCTTCATTCCATTGCACGCTATAGTGCTGAGGTGGCGGAGGACTGATGATGCCGGAGACATCGGGGGCTGGGATGCCATGTTCAGCAAATAGCGTCTGCACCACATCGACCGAAGTCTTGTCCATCCAGATGCGGCAGTCGGAGCGGCGGGACAACAGCCACATCTGCGGGCGCAGCACCAGCGAGTAAGAGCGCAGCCCGCGGGTGATGGGCGGTCCTTCATTCAGTTCGGTCACGAGGCCATTGAAGGGACGGCGCACGCCGCCGCTTTCATCCTCGCCCTGCTGCACCTCGACGGAGACATCCGCAAGCCGGCCGATCAGTTCCTGCGGCTTCACCGCTTCCTTCTTGGCGGACGAACAGTCTGATCTCAAAGAGCTGCGAGACGCCTTCATCGACAATCACGCGCTCCGGCAAAAGCTGGTCTTCCCCCAGCGGCGACTTTACCTTCAGAACACGGCTCGCCTGGATGAAATCAGCGGCTGACAGTATATCGTCCATGGGGTGCGTCTCCAAAGAACAATGGTGATTGTCGTCAAAATCTTGCCGAAATGCAATCCAGGTTTGTGGCAAAAGAAAGTCAGGTTGTAGAACTCGCTTGGGATATGGAGGCATGATGCGACACATCAAGGCTTCATAATCGGAAAAGTTGCAGCATATTCGGCTTCACACCTGGATGGGCGACAACAGCGCGCCAAGACGGTGAGATACGGGCGAGACAACGATGGTGAAGCAAATAGACGATATCGATACCTATGCATTGCGCCGCGAAGAAGCAGGCAAAAGCCATGGTGCCGGTTGGTGGGTAAGCCTTCGCAGGCGAGGCCGAAAAATCATCCGTCTTTTCAAAGACAGCATCTACGGTTCGTCCGAGGCAAGCTTCAGGCAGGCGAAGGCGTACCGTGATGCTGTCATCTCCGCCTTGCCGCCGCCAACCAATCATGAACAGGCTGTTCTCTTGCGCAAGAACAATACCAGCGGCATCTCGGGGGTGAGGCGCATCGAGACACGCGAAGGCGACGCCTGGCAGGCGACATTGATGACGAAGGAGGGGCAGAAGAGGGAGAACTTTTCCGTTTCGAAATTTGGAGAAGAAGTTGCCAAGTCCATGGCAATTACGCAGCGGCGCAAATGGCTCAAAGATCTGCCGGTCAAGCATCTGGCCTATGCCCATCATGCCGAGGAGATCAACAGAGAGCATTTTGCCGATCAACTGGCGCCCGTCAGCGATGTCATGCCGGCGGTTACCATGTCCGAGGAAGAGGTCGAGTGGCTTCTGGAAGCCATTGATCGGAGGTTCGATGAGATGCGTCCGAGACGTCTTCGCGTGCGTGTGAAAAGCTACGCGAAGAACAAGCTGACGATCGCCGTCTCGGACGCCGGCCAACCTGCGAAACGCCGGATGGTGCAGTTAAACACATCATCTTTGACTGAGACACAGATTATCAAGGCTGCAAGAGAAAGGGTGGAGGCGGAAATCGCGCTTGTTCACGATAAAGCGACTGCAAGCTGGTTCATGGCGGAGCACGCATCATCCCTGTTCGCACCTGAGCGGTTTGATTCGGCTGTTGGATTTAACGTGTTGGTCTGTGTCCCGACCTGAAGGACTGTCAAATTCCCAAGCGGCTTGCGCGAGGCACGGCCAGAAAGCGCTGAGAGCAATTAGGAGAGCCGGGTGCTACAGCAGCCTTGCCGCACGTCCACTCCGCCTAGTAGCGTTGTTGTAATAGCTCGACGCCTGCTGGACTGAGCAATGCCTTGACTGTTCCATGGCTTCTGGCAGGGGAATGCCGCGGTTGGCCGCTTCCGTCAGGTAACCCGACCTCAGCCCATGCGCGGAAAACTCCCCCGGCTCCAGCCCGGCCATCTCCGCCCGCCGCTTGAGGATCGCATTGATCGACTGCGGATCCAGCGCCCGATGCGAGACGGCGCCCCATCTTCCGATCGCGCGAAACACGCTGCCCTTGTCGATCTTTGCCGCCGCCAGCCAGGCGTTCAGCGCCTCGACGGGGCGGCCGGTGAGATAGACGACTTCGTCCTCTTCGCCGGTCGCCGTCTTGGTGCGACCGAGATGAATGGCCAAAGAGGGGAGGGAAGAGCCACCTTCTGTCTCGATCGGAGCTTCCATGGTCAGTTGTTCCACGCGAAGGCCTGCGATTTCGCTCCGCCTACGGCCGCCGGAAGCAAAGGCGACCATAAGGATCGCCCGGTCCCTAATATCGCGCAGGCTGTCGGTCGCGCAGGTCGCTAACAATTTTGCCAGCACGTCGCCGGTGACGGCCTTGGCACTTTTACGGCGGCGCTGTCTCGGGACGGCGCGCACGGCAAGGCGAATGGCGGACTTCAGGGCAGGGGAGGCGAAGGCGCCCTCAAGGCCACGCCACTTTGTGAGGGTCGACCAACTGGCCAGCCGCCGGCGCACCGTATCCGGTGCATGTGGGCCGATGGACTTCAGGAACCCCTGACGCCGGAGGTTGTCTTCCACTTTCGCCGGCATGCCGTGATCGGGATCCGTCGCACGCTTCTCCGGATCCCACAGATGATGGGCCACGAATTTTAGGAGCAGCGCTTCGGGCGCTGGCCAGGGCAGTGACTTCCCGGTGGCAGCAAGACCCCAGGCTTCGAGATAGGCAAGATCAGATGTCAGCGCCCTCAACGTATTGGCGCCCATGCCCTGGTTGACGAGGTGCCGAAGTGTCTCGACATCCTTGTCGGTCAGAAGCTCGGCCAGTTCACCGCGCCGCTCCATCGGGAGAACAGCAGCAATCGTATCGAGTTGATCGATGCGGCGATCAACGGCCCTCATTTGGGCAGGCCATGTTCGTCATAGAAATCGGAATGGTCGGAGGTTGTGCCTGAAGGGACACTCTTGCGACCCTCTGCCGCTAAATCCAGGAATTTCTGAAAAGCGTCCACATTTTGGGTGATCGGCGTGAGTATCGCCACGGGTCTTTCGTCGCGGCAGATCACGATCTCATCGCCGCAGATTGCCAGCTCGATTAACGCCTCGAACCGTTCAGCCGCTTCCGTTACGTCAACAAAAACTTTCATATGTCTCTTCTCACCAGATCCTTTCGTGCAGGACAGCATCGAAGACGACGTCCGTCGAGACCAAGGCGCAGTGCTCTAGTCTGGTTTGTGCTGCAAGGATCCGGTCCCAGGGATCCCGATGTTCCCAGTCAAAAGCGGCCGCCAATTCGGCATGCACGTCATTGATGGCAAGGGTTTGCAAGCCGCTGGCGGTGACAGCGACGCGCAATTCCTGGGGTTTGAGATCGAGCTTCTTCAGCCGCATCTTATTATCGAGCTCATAGAAAGAAACGGCGCTGACAAGCACGGTGTTGTTCTTGTCCTCAATGAGGGCGCGTGCATGCGGTGAAAGGCGCGCACTACCGATCGTCCACCAATAGACGGCATGACTGTCGAGCAGGAGCTTCACGGGCGCTTCCCGCTGTCGGCAGGTCGACCCTGAAACATCCCGATGTCATCACTCCAGTCACCGGCGTCGATTGCAGCTTGCTCGGCATCAGGCTCATCAAACAGGTCGTCCGGAAGTCCCCGCTGCGCCAGCAGCCCAAAAGGTCGCTTACCGGATCGATCCGCGGGACCGACACGGGCATAGATCTCATTGCCGCGCATGATGATGATCTCTTCACCTTGGTTGGCACGTTCAAGAACCTCGGCAAAGTTCTTGCGCGCCTCGCTGATCTTGTAGTGCGTCTGGGGCATGGTCGGCTCCGATTAAGTGTTTGAACGGCAAGATACCACGATAGAGACCGGCGTACAATCAGCATGTACATATAACCATCGATAAGGGGTACTTATCGATGGTTATAGTACGCCCCGCGGATGTGGCTTAGTGGCAGAAGTATACATGGAGATAACTTCGTCTCAATCTTCCGTTAACCATAAAAACAATGACTTACGATCTTACGAAAATCAGCATGACAGGTAAGCGGGGGTAAGCGGGGCTAATCTGGTGGCAGTGCCAGCCCAATGGGCAGGGATGAGGCGTCAGGCGCGTGCCGCAACCATGGAAGGGAGGGGTGGAACAGGATGGTCGTCATCACCCATGCCCAGCCGATCGCCAAGATAGTGCCAAAACGACAGACCAAGCTTTTGGCAGGTCTTCATCAGACCGAGCATGCTGTCGCGCGCTTGTCGGCCATTGCGACTGAGCGTGCCGCCCGAGATCTTCCGCTTGATGACGAACCCGCGCAGATCTCGTTCCGAGGCGTTCGTGTTCAGCGGCGTCTCGGGCCGCTCCAAAACCCGCAGAAGCTCGGCCTTGCGGCGCTTCAGCCGCAACAGCAGTTGATCGAGGTCGCGATATCCGGTGCGGATGGAGAATATCCGATCGAACCGGACCTGAAGACCGTGGGCTGCGCGCCGGCCTGGACTTCGCTGGTAGTTTTTCAGCTGCTTGTAGAAGAGCCAGATCAGCTCGCGCAGGGTCTCGACATGTTTTACCTGGCGCGGCGTCGCCGGCATCAGCTTGTGCAGCAAACGCTCGGCGTGGACCCAGCACAACGCGTGGGTACCGACCCGAAACTGGCCGGCGTCGTCGGACACGATCACGACATTGCCGACCAAACCATGATGGCGAATGGAGCCCCAGATACCGGCCTCGGCAAACGGGCGGATAATGTCCCTGTCAAAGATGTCGATACCCATTTCAGCCAAATAGGTGAGGAACGGAACCTGGTTGGCAAACCGCTGCGGTTGGCGCGACTTCAAACGGGCCAGAAGGGTGGGGTCCACCTGACGGTCTTCCAGAAAGGTGAAGGCGGCATCGTTGAGCACATAGTCCTGATAGTTGCCGCGCAGCAGGGCCAGAAAGTTCAGCCGCGATTTCGACGGCGCGGTGCGAAAGGCGCTAAAATACTCGCTTCCGATATGCGTCGTATAAAAATTGCGGTTGCCATGGCGGGCGCCGGTGTCGTCGACCGTCACATAGGGCGCCGAAATCAGGCCGGCATGCAGCACGGCGGCATCCTCGGCATGAAAGCCTTCCATCCGTTGCGTCAGAAACCGGATGACCTGTCGTTTGGAAATCTCGACACCGACATCGTTGAGCAAGGTCGTCAGTCGCTGCGTCGTCACTTGCCCATGGCTGTGAAGCATCAGGCAGAAGCGCCGCAGATTGGGACCAAAGCCACCCTGGACGCCTGCAGGCAGCGATGCGGTGATCGTGCGACCATCCGGCGTCAGCCAGCATTCGCGACGATAGCGGATCGCCTCCGCCCGCAGGACCAGATCCCGCACCACACAATCCTTGTAGCCCTTGAAGCGCGATCCGGGCGGAGCCGTGACTGGCAGAACCTCCTCACGAGTAATCTTGCCCCTATCGGCCTTCGGCCCGCGGCGCCGCGTAGGCGGATCTTTGCTACCAACCGCCCTGTCGGTGGTTGCCTTTTCCATCCCCGACGGCCTGAACGGTGGACGCGGCGGCAGGTTCTTCAGCCGCGCGATCTCATCGCGCAGGAGCTGGCTGTCAACTTTCAGTCGGGTGTTCTCGATCCTGAGCTGGTCATTCTCGTCGCACAGCCTTTGGTTTTCGGCCTCGAGTTTCTCGATCCGGATGTCTGCCCGCTCAGCCCGCTCCACCAGACCCGTCACAAGCTCTCGCAGCGCTTTCAGCGACAGCGTATCGGCATGCTCGGCCATGGGCAGGCGGCGCTTCGTCATAAATGGAGTGAATCATGATTTCCGCAAAACAGGAATCTGGAGGGTTCTGTGAGGTCCGTGGGCGGTGCGTGCGGCATTCGCTGATCGGACCTCATTGAAGCCGGATTGAGCGAAGGCGCGGGTTGTTTGGCACTATGGGGATTCGGCTGAACCGATCGATGGCATCTGTCGAGGGCAAACGCTGCAGGACCTGGTGGACTGGTCCGGAAGGAGAGCCATACGGTGATTTGCAGTGTCCCTGACGCCGCTATCGGCAGGTTTGCACGGATAGAACCCTCGGTGGTGTCTCATTTTGCTTGTCGCAGGCACGATTGGCCAAAGCACTCGCCTCGCGGCCTTCAGTAGGCCGACGCTGATCGTTGCAACGATGTCGTCTAATATGATCATGAGCTGTCATTCCATGCCGGTCGGCAGACCGGCGACATCGGAGTCCACGTGCCGATGATCTTAACGGCGCCGCCGCAACAGGGGCAGCGGTGCACCAACGGTGGTGGCTTTGCATCCGGTTCTTCGGCCCGCTGCTCCGGCGACGGGACATCCAGCAGGCTTCGGCACTGATCCAGCTTCCGTTGCCGATGGCCATTGGCAAGCAGGCCGTAATGACGAATGCGGTGAAAGCCGTCGGGAACGGTGTGAAGCAGGAAACGGCGGATGAACTCGTGGGCATCGAGCGTCATCACCTTTTGGGCGCCGCCCGTTCGATAATCCTTCCAACGGAAGGTAACCTGGTGGTCATCGATCGTGACGAGGCGGGAATTGGTGATGGCGATGCGATGGGTGTAGCGGCCGAGATAGGCCAGCACCTGTTCGGGTCCGGCAAATGGCGGCTTGGCATAGACCACCCAGTCGATGCGACGTGCTGCTTCAAGGGTTCGATTGAAGGCGACCGGATCGGCCAGACCGGCGATGTCGCCGAAGAATTGAATTTGGCCCAGGTCGAAGGCCTGCTTCAGCTCTTCAAGAAACAGCCGCCGGAAGAGCCGCGACAGAACCCGCACAGGCAGGAAGAATTTTGGCCTGCAGGCAACCCAGCTGGACTGATCGGCCGATAATCCGCCGCCCGGCACGATGCAATGGACATGCGGGTGGTAGTGTAGGTTCTGGCCCCAGGAATGCAGCACAGCGATGAAGCCGATCTCGGCACCCAGATGTCTGGGATCGGCAGCCAGCCTGCGCAGCGTTCGGGCGACGGCCTGGAACAGGATCGCATAGAGCGCCGCCTTGTTCTGGAAGGAGATCGCCGCAATCTGCTGCGGCACGGTGAAGACGACGTGGAAATAGCCGACCGGCAGAAGATCGGCCTGCCGGGCGGCGAGCCAGTCACGGCTCGCCTGTCCCTGGCACTTCGGGCAATGCCGGTTACGACAGGAGTTATAAGCGATTCGAAGCGTATTACAGTCCTCACATCGCTGGACATGACCGCCCAGCCGCGCGGTCCTGCACATCTCGATCGCACTCATCACCCGGCGTTCGAGCCGGCCGAGATGAGCATCGTGTCGATAACGATAGCCTTCCCCGTGGCGGCGAAAGATATCCGCCACCTCCAATCGCGCCGCCATGGCGAGATATCCTCAGCTTGGTGGCACCACGTCCAGCGTCAGCCGGTCGAACGGGCTGGTTGTGCTACGGATCAGGGTGTTGGACACCTTGGTATAGCGTGCCGTTGTCGACAGGTTGTTGTGGCTGAGCAGGACCTGGATGATGCGGATGTCGGTGCCGCTCTCAAGGAGATGGGTGGCAAAGCTGTGGCGCAGCGTATGCACCGTCACGCGTTTGTCGATGCCAGCAGCAATCCGCGCCGAACGGCAGGCCGAATGCAGAACCTGAACATCGATGGGCTTGGTCTCGTCGCGCCCCGGGAACAGCCAGGTCCGCGGTCGCGCCAGCTTCCAATAGACCCGCAGGATATGCAGCAACTGCGCCGACAGCATCACGGTACGATCCTTGCCACCCTTGCCGTGCTCGACACGGATGACGCCGCGCTCGCCGTCGATACTGCCAACCTTAAGATTGACAGTCTCAGAAGCCCGCAGTCCCGCCGCATAGGCCGTGGTCAGCGCTGTTCGTGTCTTCAGGCTTGGAACCGCTTCAAGAAAACGCACGATCTCATCGCCGTTCAATATCGCCGGCAACCTGGACGGAGTTCGGGCATAGGCGATGCGCTCCAGTATCTCATCATGACCAAGCGTGACGCCGAAAAAGAACCGAAGCGCGCAGACTGTCTGGTTCAAGGCCGGCCATGATAGGCCAGACGACACCAGATGCACCTGAAACGCTCGCACATCCTCCAATCCCAGCCGGTCAGGCGATCGCCCGAAATAGCGCGAAAACTTCGTTACCGCATGCGGGTAAGAGCGCTGTGTCGCCGGCGACAGATTGCGGATTGTCATGTCATCGATCATCCGACGCCGCAGCGGACTCATATCACTCATCGTCATCTCCTATTGAAGGTGGGGCAGAACAACCCATTCCTTCAAATCAGGAGCACTTAATGCAACCAGAGCCTCCAAATGCCGCGGTAGCGGCTTCGTTCAATCCCTCCTGCCACCGGATTTGCTCCGGTTACTGATGCGGCCGGCTTTCGACGCCGGCGTCGCCCTCACCCGTCTCGACGAACGCATCGCCCGCTCACCCGTCGGCGCCGGGTTCATCGAACGGCAAAATTTCGCGGATGTCTGCGCCTCGCTGTGGATCGACGGCGAACTCGTCCATCTCGAAGACCTCGTCCTCCACGACGCCTTTCGCGATACCCGCACACCCACCCACGAACTCACCATCGCTCGCGACGTCCTTCGTACACGCCGACGCATTGCTGCCCAGTCGCCGGATTGGGCCTTGTCCGCAGAGGGTATCCGGATTTTGCGACAGACGGCGGACATCACGTCGGCCAGCGAGGGCGTGGCGGAGCCGGCCGGCGTCATTCGGCCCGTGGTCGTGGCTGAACCAGAAGGGGAGGGAGAGGATGGCGTCGAGATCGAAAATCTTCCCGGCGTCGACTATGCCGCCATCGATGCGGTTCTGGCCCGGTCGGAGGCGGCGATCGAGGACGCTAGGCGTCCAAGCCACCTCGCGGCCAGCCGTTCTGCCGAAAAGGACCCATTGATCTACGACCTCGACTGGGACGAAGACGCTCGGCTCGACGAATGGCGCAGTGCGCTCCGTCAGACCGAGAACTTGCCGACGGTGCTGCAGGCGATCATAGCCCTTGATGCCTGGAATGAACTTTCCGTCCTACAGCATGCTCCTTGGCTCGGCCGGCTGTTCGCCGCATCCATTATGCGGGAAGCCGGCATCACCACGGGTGCCCATCTCGCAGCGATCAATCTTGGCCTCAAGACCATTCCGGTGGATCGGCGCCGTCATCGCGATCGCGAAACCCGGCTGCTCGCCATCGCCCACGGTCTTTTGGCGGCCGCCGAGATCGGCATTAAAGAGCATGACCGGCTGACGCTGGCGAAAACGATGATGGACCGAAAGCTGGACGGGCGCCGGACGTCGTCAAAACTGCCGGAACTGATCGAGTTGGTGATGGCAAAGCCGTTGGTGTCGGCCGGGATGGTGGCGAAGACGTTGGACGTGACGCCGCAGGCGGCGCGGCGGATCGTTTTGGAACTCGGCCTCAGGGAGATGACGGGCAGGGGGAGGTTTCGGGCATGGGGCGTGTTGTGAGCTATTTGTTTTCAAATGCGGTGATCGATCGAGAGATCAAAGCAACGAGCCAAACGCCGACGTCATGTTCGACAAACCGAAAACGCTATGGTTCTGTTCGATGACGCCAACTGCCGTTGAAGGTAAGGGTATTTTGAACTAGACGGCAAGATGCCGGTAGACGGAGGTTGCGTATGCGAATTGTTCTCGATCAGGGCGGTTTCCGCTCTCCCGAGTTGATCCGCCTAATAGAGGATCCAGCGATCCACTTTCTGGTTCCGGACGTCGCGCTCGAGGAAATGATGAAGACAAATCCAGCCTACACGATGGAGCGTTCGTTTTCGCCACTACGGTCCGCCGTCGATCGAATATTCGTCTGCCGTAGCGTAAAGGAAGCACTGGAGTGGGAAGGAACGCAGCGTCGTTCTATCACAGCCGCAGAGCTTGTGGACGACGAATACACCGACGTCGCGAGGACACTGATTTCGAGAGCACCGCTCGACAAGTTTGAGAGCTTCCTGGCGAAATTTGTTGAGATGTCCGGTCAGGGCGCACGAACTTTCGATGCCGCAAAAGACAAGTCCTCACTTGTAAAGATCGTTACCGCCATCAAGGCGAAGTTCGGAAAGCCTGAGATCAAAATACTCGCAAGTACCTCGCTCGAGGAGGAACTCGGTGTTGTCCTGGCATTGGCGGAGGGTGCGCTTCGTGCGACGGGCGAGTTTGTCGGGGACATGCGGCGCCGGAAGACGTATTCCGAATTTCTTTACGCGATCAGCTGGGTGAAGAAGCATGGCGTCGAGAGCGCAAAGCCTGAACGAATAGCGCACGACGCGTTTGATGCGGAATATGTGCTGACTGGATCGTTTTTCGACAAGGTCCTAAGCGGTGATCAGAAGATGATGCCGCTTGACGCCTCGATGCGAATGCTGTGCGACACCAGCCGACACCCGCGCTTACTCGCGCTAGCAAAAGCGCTGGAACATCGCCTGTTTAAGATGCAAGGTTGAGGCACATGAGTGAGCAGCAGGAAGAAGAGGTGGGACTGAAGGTCCTGCGTTATTTTGGAAGTCATCTTGTGGCACTGTGCGTCGCGTTTCGCCGTGCGGATGCAGCTAATATCACAGAGTTTAGGGCGTTTTCCGGAACGCTCATGCGTATCGACGACACCGTCCTCTGGCTTTCTGCTGGTCACGTGGTGGAGCAGGTGGTCGCCATGATCGAAAGTCGATCGATCATTGTCGATGAATGCGCCCTCGCAGATGCCTTCGGTTCATCATTTGTATCTGAGCGGCCCGTCCCTATTAGTTTCGCATCTGCTCGTAAGACCTTTGTTTATGATGAAGCTCTTGGGCTGGACTTTGGTGCCGTGGAACTTCACCCCCACCAGGTCCGCTTATTGACAGCGAACGGTGTGCGTATCCTTGAGGAAGAAAATTGGGCATATCAAGATCGAGTAACGTTCGACGGATATGCTCTTCTGGGTTTGCCCGACGAATTTTCCTCAACGGTTTTGCCGGGTGATGGGAGAGCCGAAGTATCTCCCACCATGATCACGATCCGTGAGCTGGAAGAGCCGCCTCCCGGGTTTCTCAAGCCCCACAGACGGCTTGTAGCGCGGATCCTCGATCCCATCTCGTTGAACAGCGTTGTTGGAATGAGCGGGGGGCCGGTCATTGGCTTTTCGATCGGCGAGCGCGTTAGATATTGGATCGTCGCACTTCAAAGCACCTGGCTGGAAGGTTCTCGGACAACATTCGCGTGCCCGTTTCCTGTTTTCGGCCCTATGCTTACAGAATGGGTGCGGTCCTTGGATCGGCAAAATCCCTGATTCCGGCGCATCAAGTAATCTACTATATTTGGGTCTCTTCCGTCCACCACACGCGGAGCAGAGCCTTATCCGACTTTGATAGAGGTAGAGGTGAATGGCCGAATCGGGATCAGGCGCTTGCACCGGTCTTTTCGATCATTAAATCGCGAAACCTCTCCGCAAATGGAGCCCTCGATACATTGCGAACGAGATGCCCCTCCCATCGCGCCGTGTTGTTGAAGTGCGACCGCATTTTATTGAGAAGCTGCTTTCCATCGGCTAGCCGAATAAGCTCTAGCGTTTTTTCGTCGGCGTTAAAATCTTTAGTGTTAAATCGCGATCGAACCTTAGAAATTACCGACTGTAGTGCGCTGCGGAACGCTATCCAATCCGTACCTTCAGAGAGGAACTCGGTGCGCAGGTCCTTCAACACCGACGATGTTGTAACTTTCGCCTGGAAACGCCCGACATCGATGATCTTGCAATCACTTCCGTTTCTTCTCAGCTCTTTGGCTGCATATTTGTAGAGGGCGCCGGCAAAGAAGCGCTGTTTGAACTCCCGCAGGGTCAGTTGGATATCGCTTGGAGAATATTTTCCGAGATCGTTCAATCTTACGTCGTCGCTTATATGTTCACAGAATTCGCCGTACAGAATAAGAATATTTTCCAGCTCGTGACCCAGTATGAACAGCAGGCCGTCCGCGCCGGGAATCTCAAAAATCGGATCCTCGCAAGCGATAAAGTGCTCCATTCCGCCAAAGGTCGCAGCCTCTTCGCCGTCGAGCAATCCGAAGATCTTCGGATTGGTCGGGCGTTCTTCGGCCACCTGATTGGTTACACCCTCATGCCCCGTAGTCGGCGGTACCTTCAACTCCAAGCAATGAGCGACATCGGGCCCGAGCATGGCCCAATAGGCTTTTTCATCTGGCTCACCCTCGACGTAAACGATAACTTTGTCGAGGTAACGGTTTTCAAGCTCTTCCGGATCACCGATATCTGAAATGTCTGGCACGTCAGGAAATACCTTCTTCGATTAGATAGCCACCTTTAACCAAGCCAGCCTCTTGTCGATGGTGGTCGAATACCTTCACCAGTTCCCGGCTATGGGTCGAAAAGATGATTGAAAGTTGCGGATTCCTTACAAGAAGCCGCTTCAGCGCCTGATAGGCAAGGTTCATCCACTTGGAATGCAAATGCGTTTCGATCTCGTCGATCAGGACGATTGTGTTGCGCGTCATATGGCTTGCGACGCGGATATATAGTTGGAGAAGTGCTCTCTCACCATGGCTCAAATGCGAGAGCGGGTGTTCGCCAGAAGATGCCGAGATATATGAGCGGAGATCGGAGCGTCGCGGAGGCAGCAATGCCTTGCCTTCTCCTTCAAACATTTCGTCGTTCACAAATTTCAGCAGGGTCTCGATGCGGCCATCGTCCAACCATTCGAGCCAGACGAGAAGGTTGTCCATCGACGTCGACCATTCCGGCCCATCGGAACCGAACAGCTGGGCGGGTGAATAACCAAAATCCCGCGGCCGCGTGACTGAGCGTGTCTCGTCCGGGGCCACGAGTCGTCGGTCTGCAGGAAAAAACAAAACTGTTGGAAGCTCTTGGCTTTCGCCGAAGATCGCGGTCGGGGCGGTGCCTTGCGCGGAGCGAATGCTTTCGATGAGCAGTTTGCCCAGCGTGTTAGCTTCGAATATGTGACCGGACCCGTTCACTCCGATGGTGGCCCATTCCGATGCCTGCGCTTCATCATTAAGCATGGTGGAGGTCCAATCCAGCAGCGGGGCCTCCAAACCTGTCCAGATCGACAGCAGCACGGTCATCGTCTTGCCGCTGATAGTCCATGTCGCCCGGAAATCTGCCTGAACTCGTTCGCGCGAGGTGGGACCAGCAAACCTGCCGATCGGCGGAGTCGAAAGGAGTCCGAAAAGCCCGTGAATCGACTCCAGGATCGTCGTTTTACCATGGCCATTCTTGGCGAGGATCATAAACAGGTTCGCTGGAGGCGGATCGGAGATCTCTTTCGATCTAACGCCAGTGAAATTGATCGCCTGAACCGTTTCCTGAAAGGGACCGGTCTGATCGAGTGTAAGCTTCAGGAGCTTCCAGTCGGATATTGTGAGATCTGTCATGATGACCTTATCGCAGAAATAATATCGGCTTGATCGATGCGGCATCCATGCGCTCGTACAGTCGGGCGACCCGCAAACCGGACAAGCATATCACCGCGCATAAGGAGAGCTTCGGCACCGCCCTCATCGAGGATGATACGCGACTCCGACGATTTTTGGACCGTCAGCGCGATGCGGCTAGGAATGCTTGAACGAAGAAGTCCCGGGAAAGTGGCGGCTTCGGGTCTTTGTGTCGCGAGAATGAGGTGTATCCCGGCCGATCGGGCCTTTTGAGCCAAGCGGATCAGAGGGCCCTCGACTTCACGGCGGGTAAGGATCAGATCACCCAATTCATCGATGACCACGACGATATGCGGCATACTGGCCCCATTCGCTCTCGCCTCAGCGAGATTGCGCGCGTCAAGCCTGCGCATCGCTTCCTGTCGATTGTCCATCTCTTCAACGAGGCCGTTTAGGACTGCCAGAGCGTCGTCGGGTGACGTGGAGATGGCGCCTCTCAGGCGCTTGGAATTTGCGTAGGCGGAAAATTCGACCGCCTTCGGGTCGATCAGGACAAGCTCGGGGGCAGCAGGATTACTTAGAAGTGACAGCAGGATGGAATGCAAGCACATGCTCTTACCGCTGCCAGTTGTGCCGCCGATGAATATGTGTGGCGCGTCAGCCAATTCGACGACAAATGGTTTTCCGAGTATGTCCGTGCCCAGACAAATGGGCAGAATCATCTTCTTCGTCTCAGGCTCTTGCCACACCTGCCTGAGTTCTTGCCACGTAGTGATCCGCCACTGGTTCGCCGGCCTGGGGACGATGAGATACACTTGGCGTTCGGCCGGGGCTAATGTGATCGTCACACTGCTCTCGCCAAATCCAAGCGCGAAAGAAAGCTTCGAAACACCTTTTCGCAGGCGGTCCAGATCGTCCAGTTCATTCAATATAAGCGTAAATCGGGTTAGCCGCGGTCCGTCGATTGTCTCCAGGATTTTCGCGCTGACACCCAGCTGGCCCAGAACGCGCTCAATGCGTTGGACAATATCTTGCTCACCGCCCTGTTCGGGATCGAAGCGGCCAGCCACTCCAGCATAAAGCTGTTGTGCCAGATACAGGTGGAAATCGGCGTCGGTTGCCCATTCGTCGGAGACGGTCGCGATGCCTCGCCGCACATGCTGTTGCAGAAGGTCGTGAAACGCGTCGTCGTCGTCCAGAAGATTGCGGCCCTCGTAGACGGACAACATGGCCCGATAGAGGTCGGTGAAGTCTTCTGCTTCCCCCTTCCCCTCGCCAGTCATTTGTGGGCTGTGGATGACGGCGCCCTCCTTCTGGGAGCCTTGGCGCTTGAAAGCTGTCTGGTTTGGAGGTTCTGGTATTTGAAGAGACCGTGCGAACCCGATTCTCGCAGCGGTCCAATGCTCGACTCGCGCGCGTAAACCGTCCTTTGTAATGGATTGCAGAACGGCCCTTTCAGCCTGGCTCAGTTGAATACGGTCTACCATGCTTCGTCCCCAACGAGACCGCCGGGCTCGATGGCCCCCATGTCGCCGCGGTCATTCCGGATGGTGTATTCCCGCGCTATGAACGGCCGCAATCTAGCTAGCTTCGCGCCTTCAAGTTCTGAATTCGTCGGCAAGATGATCACCTGATGGGAGATCTTGGGGTAGTAATTGGTTAATAGGTTGAACTGGTTTTCGCGGTCGATACGCCCGAGCGGCGTGTCTATTATGACTGGAACATCATGGCCAGCGACATCTTTCATCGCCCACAGCAGAGCCGTGGCGGCAAGCTGCCTAAGACCGCTTGACAAGCTTGAACGTCCAATCCGATCGCCGCTTCCATCGACGAAATGCATTGTATAGGTGTCGTCAAGCTCGACACTGGCGATCAGCGGATGCTCGTAAATTAGTTCGGTTAGCCGCTGGTTGATCCTTGTTTCGATCTGCTGGCGCGTCTCAGTCCTCATGGCTTCGCGAAGATCGTTTAAAGCGCGAGAAATACGTCGAATATATCGGGCTTCCTGCGAATTCTTCGACGCTTGTGCCTGAGAGGCCTCAAGTGAATCTAGCTGCGCTCGCGACGTTGCCAGCTCCTGAACGGCTTCCTGTAGGCGGGCCTGCTGCAAGCCCTTCTTCTGATTGGCCTCGGCGATCGAATTCTCAAGGTCGGCGATGGCCTTCGTTACGTTCCGAAACTCCTCCAGGTTTGCCTGCGATCCAACTTCGATTCGGAGAAGCGCATCGGTGACCTGACTAAGATCCAGACGCAACCGGCTGACTTCGTTGAGCCTGGCAAGATGGATAGCCTGCCTGTCCGGTCCCGATTCGATCAACCGGATGAGCATCCTGCGGAGGCGTTCGGCACGCGCAAGTTCAAGCCCGGAAAACAGCCCACCGGGCGTTTGATTGTTGGCAAGCGACTCGACTTTTCGCGTAAGGGCTGCGGCAAGTTTTGCCCTTGCGTGATGGCTGATTTCCTCAGCAGCGAGCTCTTCCAGCCATGCTGGAAGAGCTTCGCCGATCCTTCTGATCATGATAGCTTCGGGTGCACCGACAGCCGAAAGGCGCTCCTCCACAGCCCGAAGCGTTTCCTGCAAGAGGCGAAAATTTGCCAGCGGTGGAGCAAACACCGGGACCTCATCGGCGACGATGGCTTGCGCTTCGTCCAATTCCTCTTCCAGTTCGCGTTTGCGGGTCTCCAAGTCTACCCGTTGGTTTTCAGATGCACCCGAGCGCAAATTTTCCCGCCGGGCCTGCAGACGCCGCAGTTCGGGCACGTCGATCGACAGACTTTCCTCTATGTCTGCCAAAGACTGTTCGGCCGCCTGCTTGTTGCGGTTAGCGCGCGCGAGACTGCCTTCGGTGTTGGCGATATCGGAGAGAATCTTTTCAGAGAGGTTCTTGCGTTGGCGTTCCTTCGCGACCGCTTCAAGCTCGTTGGCAAGCTCGCTGATAAAACTGATGCGCAACAAGCGATCGAAATCGATTGCGCTCCGATCGACGGTTTCGGAAAGTGACTTGACCTCTTCCCCATCGAAAAAGAAAAAACCGACATAATCCTTCGGCAGGATCGTCTCGAGGCGTTCTTCCGCCTCCGCCCCGGCCAGCCGGTCTTCGCCGTCAATGATGAAGAGCTGCTCTCTGAAGGTCGCCCCGTCATCGGACGTCCATGATCGCTCAGCCTTGAATTTCCGGTCACCGATCTCCCACATCGCCATGATGCGGGCGGTCACCGGCTGACTGTCAGCGCTCGTTCGTTTCACAGCGCGACGATTGATGATGCCGTACCAGTCTGAAGCATCACCCATGACATATTGCTGAGGTGACAGGGTCTTTGGTGGGAAGCCGACCTGGCGAACCCGCTTGTCCTCAATCCCTGTAAACAGCAGCTTCACGGCATTGAGGAAGCTAGTCTTCCCCATTCCGTTTCGCCCCCATATTAGGAGAACGTTCTTGTCGCCTTCGGGTAGCGTGAGATCGACATTTGCCTTGCCGTGATAGGCAAAAATATTCTCAAGTTCGATCAACGTGAATTTCATGTGTCGGTTATTCCGGATGCATTCAGCGCATCATCGACGAGACCAACGATGCGACGTCGCAATGCCGGACGCATTCCCCACGCGTGGATATTTGCGAATTCTTCTTCAAGCTCAAGAAGGCTGTTCAGAAGAGTTTCCGACACGTCGTTCGAGGCCGCGACCTGGGCGACCAACTTCTGGCGAATTTCACTATCCATAGTCCCCCTCGTCATTTTGCAAAATCTGGTCTAGCGAACCTACCGGATGCTCTACAACCTTTTCTTTTAATTTGATTGAATACCCATCAAAAATTCGTGCGGCTGTCCATCATAGGCATCGAATCGTTTGGCCAGCAGCTGCGATCCTCTTGCCCAGTGTCCAGCCACGAGATCGAAAAGCTGCTTTTTTGTTGGCACGCGAATATTGGCATGTGCGCAAATCAGCGACACCCATAAAGCCATTTCGCCTTCTTCTTGCCCGAACAGGGTTTCACCGCGGATAGGTTTACCTAGAATATCGGGGGGAAACGATGGACATGCCGAGAGCGACAGAGAAAGGCCGATAGCAACACGCGCGGGCTGATAGCGATAATCGAACCGAAGATCTTTTTGTAAGGCCGTGTTGGTGGCATCCGCCAATTGGGAGGTGCGGAAGTCTGCGCGAAAGAGGTCTCCGAGATTGAAGTGCACCGGACCACTCATGCAGCCACCTCGTTGAAATAGCCTGAGGTTGCAACACTGCTGCCCACCCCGTTCGAGACTTCCTGGTGATCGAGGAGAAAATAGCCGCCGATACGTTTCCGTATAAGATCAAGGTAGCGGCCATTGATTTCCTCCGGCTGCGAGAGAAGGATGGTCTGGACGTTGCGCGACGAGAAATACAGCAGCAGCCTTTCGCGGTGATCGGAATCGAGACGACCGAGTGGCGTGTCAATGATCGATGGCAGACTGACCGTTGACAAGTTTCCGATGGCTGCGATCAGCGCCATCGCGAAGATCTGTCGCTCGCCGGCAGACCGATCGAGCGAACGAACATCCTTCCCACCGCGATCAAACAGCAGCACCTTTCCATCCGATGATATTTCGATACGAGCAATACTGCCTTTGTGCGCGAGTGCGGCGTAGATGTCGGTGACGATCGCGCTCACCCGCTCAAAGCATCCGGGGAGCAATTCGTTGGATACGAGCTCGATCTTATCCGCCAGGCCCAGTGCGTAATCGACGGGTCGTCTGTTCACCGTGGCGTCTGCCCCATCCTGTTCATCCCCGTCGAGCATGGCGCGATAAGAGGATATCTCAGCCTCGATCGATACAGAACGATCCGAATACGTGTCGAGTTCGCGCTCCAGCTCTTCCACCTGCTGGTGAAGGGCGGCCAACTTCAACTTGGTTTGGGCTATCTCCTCATCGCGGCGGCTACTTTGCTGAATCGCTTCTTCTGTCTCCATTGCCTGAGAGACAAGACAAGAGAGTTTTGCAGAGACCTCGGCAAAAATTGCCAAGTCATCACGATGGCGCTGAAGACGCTCTTTAACGGCCGCGCGCATCGACGGCGTCAGGAAAGGAAGGTTCAAAGCGGCGCTGGCTTCTGTGTGGGATCCCGCAAGCGCGTGCCATGCCCGCTCAATCTCAGGGCGAGATTCTGGAGATTTGCCGCTGAGCTCCTCCATCTTCTGCAACAGACGATCAAGGACCGCCTGGTTTTGAAACGACGTCGAGGTCCCATCCTCACGACGTTCATCAGCTTTGAGCGCGGACAACAGACCTGTTTTCAGCTTGTCGCCGGCGAGAGCAATTGGCAAGGTAGACGCTGCAAGCCCGGCGAACTCATGTTGCATGCGCGCCCGCTCCAGCGAAAGCGCTTGGCGTTGCTCGAGCAGCTCATGCATCGACGCGAACGTGCCGTCTCCTTGAAGATCGACGAGTTGAGAAAATCCCTTATCACGCTCGACGCGCGCCTTGTCCAACAAGGCCGTCACCCGAACTTTCTCTTGATTGAGGCGGTTTTCCTCATGTCTGAGTTCGAGTAGTTTCGACACGACCTTGCTTTGCTCATCGCCCTGTCGATCTTGGCGTCGCGCGCGGTCACGAGAGTAGCTGCGCAGGTCGTCGACCGTGGCGCGCAATTGCCAAAGGCCGAACGCGCCTTCCGTGACCGCTCGCACCTGCTCGTCGAGGTTCTTCTCGGAGAAGGCCGAGGTCTGTTCAGCATCGAAAAGAACAAAGAAGGCCGACCCAACCGTCATCAATCGGCGTTCGATTTCGCTTTGATAAAATTCGACAGCTTCCGCGCCGTCAGGCACCGGCATGATATGGTAGTCGGATCCCGTAAACAGCGTCAGGGTTTCGTCGTCCTCGTGCATGTCGCCAGCGTCATCGAAGTACCAGCGGCGCTCCACGACCAGTATTCCATCAGGCGTATTCCACTCTGTGCGAACCGATGCGCTTGTTTCGCCGCGATCTTTTGCCGGTCGGTGGAACGCATTTTGAATAAACTGACGGTAGGCCGATCCACGTGCGCCAGCGACGTTGGCCTCGCCTAGAAGACGCGAGCGCTCGCTCAAGGCGGACTTGCCGAAGAGGCAATACAAGATGCCCTCTAGCAGGCTGGTCTTGCCATATCCATTCTTGCCGCCAATGAGGACCACGGGCTGTGATGGGTCGAAATCTGGAAAATCGACGGCCATGCTGGCAAACACTTTCCAGTTCTTGAACGCGATCTGGCGCAAAGAGACGTTGCCGTGGACCTGCTCCGAGCGGCGCGTCGCATCCGCAGGACTGTCAAGAGGTTCGCCCGAGAACAATGTGTCAAAAGCCTGATAGAGGCGCCGCCTGTTGCCGCCTCCCTCGAACCGCTTTCTGACGATCAGCAGCTGGCTCAGCAGATCCAACGGCAAGCGATATGCTTCGCATGCCGCCGCGAGCGATGCCGCATCCACACTTGGGCCAATAAGACTGTTTGCGTTATGCATCTGTGCTCTCAGTCACTGCTTTGAAATCGTCGGCCCAGATGCGCTTAATTTCACGAATTTCTTCCTGCCGGATCAATGGGAAGTCGACTTCTTCCTGAATGCCGATCAGCCGCGACAGGATTTCTTGACGCGCCTCCAGTGTAAAAGGTCCCGGTATCAGCCGCCCCTCTCCGACGAAGTTTAGGGTGCCATTGCGCCGCACGGCCATGCGCATGTCACCCCGCTCGCGGATTTCCTTGAGCCAGTCGCGAAATTCAAGCAGAGGCTCCACATCGTCGTAACCTGCTTCGACGAACGCCGCGGCACTCCGGTCCTTTTCGACCACAGTGCAAGTCCAGCAGCCAAACCGCGAAGAAGTGCTGCCACAGGAAGGTGCATCACTCTTGTCGGTTACCAAGGGGCATTCAGCACCGCCGGCGTTGCGATAGATGGTCACGAGGTCTCGATGGGTGCCGCCCCAAGGCGGTTGGGATTGCAGAAGCGTCTGCCAGACTTCGTCCGTGTCGAGTTCGACAATGGGCTTATAGACCATACATCCTTGCAGGCTGGTGTGGGGATTGAGTCGCATGCCATTTTCATGGCGTTCGACGCTGCGCCTGCGTTGGGTGGATTCCGTACGCCTTACGCCAAGCAGCAGGATCGTCTCCCCCGATGCGCTGACCTGATCCCTAATATACTGGGTCGTCGGTTGGATCTTCATTCGATCGGTGCACCAGCGAAACATCTTGCTGGGCGACGGATACCCGCGGCCGATCAGGTTCACCCAGAACGTCTGGTCGATCTTCGGGGTGGTTTTTGCGACAACCATCGGAAGCCTCAGAGGGCCGACAGCTGCAGAGAGCTTCTCCAGAACATTGTCGAGATGCCGCGCAAGAACAGGTGACTCGACAAGCGTGTCATTGGCAACGACGTGAATGGTGCGTTTACGCTCTCGCGGTGAGAGATTGAGGAGCATTTCCAGAACAAGCTGCAAAAGCAGAGTGCTGTCTTTTCCTCCCGAAAAGCCGATGATCCAAGGCGTTTGGTGCGGTTGTCGATATTCGTCCCTGAGGTCAAGTGCGATCGCGCTCAACTTTTCGACGGTGCCATAGCTCTGAGCTTGGTTCAAAGAAGATGAACTCATGATGCGCGCAACCTTCCAGTCATTGCCCTCAGTTCTTTTACTGCCCGGCACAATGCGTTAGCAGCATCAATTACTTCGGCTTCGGTCGTGAACCGACCGATCCCAATCCTTATAGCTGATTCTGCTTGGCTCTGACTAAGACCAATTGCCAGAAGGACGGGCGATGGCTCCAGTGATTTCGACGAACAGGCGGATCCGGTCGAAATGACAATCTCATCTCTCACCCGCATAACCAGCGCCTCGCCGTCAATGCCGGGGAACCGAATGTTGAGATTTCCTGGAAGGCGGGCCTCCATCGAGCCATTTATTTCGACATCCGTGGTGGCCATCAGCAAACTCAGCAGTTGATCGCGGAGCTTGCTGACACGCTGGCCGTCCGACACCATCCGGTGAGCTGCTAAGCTGCAAGCACGCCCAAAGGCGACTACCAAGGGCGCCGCGACCGTTCCCGACCTCAGACCGCCTTCCTGTCCGCCCCCGTTTAGCAATGGCGAAAGCAGGCGCCGAATGGGCCGTCGTGCGCAAAGTGCACCAACGCCGATCGGCCCGTGCATCTTGTGTGCGGTGACGCTCACCATATCCACGTCGGCCAGTTGCACGGGTATTTTACCCGCAGCTTGGGCCAAATCCGAATGAACGATTGCGCCGGTCGATTTTGCGAGTCTAGCAATTTCGGCAAGTGGTTGGACCGTGCCAAGCTCATGATTAGCCGCCGCGATTGAAACTAGACCGGTTTCGCCGGTTAAAAGGGCGGCGAGTGCCGCTTGATCAACCATGCCGGAGCGCAACAGCGGAGCGACCTTCACATCGAATTCCCCGTCGAGAGCCCGCGCGGTGGAAAGGATTGATGCGTGCTCTCCGCCCGATACGATAATCCGCGTTCGGCCAGTCTTTTTCAGATGACCGAGGATGCCCTTGATGGCGAGATTGTTGGCTTCCGTTGCACCGGAGGTAAAAATGACATCCTGGGGCGCATAACCGATGAGGTTGGCGATCGATGACCGCGCACCTTCTACGGCGATTCGCGCCCGTTCTCCCTGAAGCGACTGCGAGTGGGGATTTGCGTCAAGGTCTGAAAAAGCGGAGAAAAGAGTTTGGCGCACGTCGGGGTCAAGAGGCGTATGCGCGTGATAGTCGAGATAGGCGGCAGCCACATGCATGATCTTCTCCGGATTTAGTTTTAATTGCTACCACGGAAAGGGTATTGTGACCAGAAGAGGTCGACACCGGTCCAGCTTATTCACAAGTCCTAACGGACTCGCGAGATGCATGACATGAGCAGCATTTTCAGCTAAAGTTTTAATCAACTGGAGGCTGCAGACGCAAAGTCGAGCTTTCCAGCGTCTTCGAACTGTTGCGCCAGAACCCGCGCTAGGCCTTCGGGGTCTGTGTGTTGGGGTCACTCGATGGTGTGCCGAGAAGAGATAAGGCAGTGCATAGTTTTCTGACACGGCGGACCTCCTGCGCTGGCTTCGCGAGTTCACTAGCATAATGAATTCATTGCTAACCGCATCGATACTATCGAGCCGGAAGTTCGGATCCGTTCAACTGTGCTTGTGCATCCAAGCTTGGTAAAGTGGAGGGCGGATTGTCTATCGGACGGGCGAAAAGCCTGCTGCAAGGGTTTGCAAATAACGACTTTGAGGCTTGGGACGTCCTCGTCGCCATGGTGAACCGCTATCTGCGTCCTTTACTACGTCTTTTCGCTGGCGTTCTTTTTTTGGCGGTAATTGGTACTTTGTAGGCTCGGCGCTGTATCTCTTCTGCGATTTCGCGAACTCGATCGTTCGCGATCTCGGCCAGATAGTGTTCAAAGAAGGTTCGACGATTGGGCTGATCTGGGAATTTATTTGCATAAACATATCCCTGGAGGACGGCATCCAATTTATCGAAATCGCGAGCAAGCGACACTATTCGATCAGCGTGCAGCTTTTCGAACCGCTGATATAGATCGCGAATGCTCGCCATCGCCTGCATATCCTGATAGGTTGCGAGGCTCGATATCCTTTGGATTTCTCCCGGCTCACGTTCCTTCGTTTTGCGGTCGTTGGGATGGAAATCTCCAAGATAGGTTTCGCCGACGTCGTGATGTAGCACTAGGCGAAGCAGTTGGTGTCGTTCTTGATCCGTAAGATCTGGCACTACGCGGTCGGCCAAAATGTCCGCCAAGAACATGGCCCCGAAGACATGTGCACCAATGCTCTCAATTACAAAATTCGCTGGTGCCATTTTTCGGTCTGACCAGCCAAAGCGCACTCTCGTTTTCAATTTATAGACATCGACGATCGCATCTATGTTATCATACGCGACTTGCCCTAAGGCATGCCTTATCATCGCGAGGAACCCGGTCAGTTCAGGCCTCAATTGTAGGCCAGCGTTGAGAAGTGACGTTGCAAGACGAAGCTCTTCGGTGCGACTGGCTTCATCGAGAAGGCGTTTTTCATGCCTAAAACGCACCAAACTGAAATACGTCAAAATGCATATATGATCATACTCTACCAGATCGGTCGGGGTGTGTTGTTCGGCCGGCAACAACCGCGTGATCCGCCTCCGCAGGATGGAGCGGGTTGTTAGTGTAAGCCAATCCTTAGCCGTGTCCTGCTGGTCAAGTTCAACCGTGATGCCTAGTCCTTCGTGGTCTCCGTAATACTCCAGATGAAAACTACGGTTCAGATCGTCTTCATATTGATCAGTCAGCACGAACCTTATGTACTGATCCGTCGCAGTTCGTGAATGTCGGTCGTCTCGCATTGATCGACTGATATACCAAGAGCGTCTCGCCAGTCGCCAGAAGCGGTCGTCCTCGTCAGATGAGACTGTTCGAGCCGGAGGCGATTGCGTGAATTCTGCAGACATGGCGTTAAGCGCTCGGTCCGCGATCGCCTTGCCTTTTTTAGAAGATGCTCGACCGAACAAATAAAGTGCGTAGGAAAGGCCTTTGGGGTCTTTGCGGTCGAGAAGCCTCTCAGCTGCCTTCAGCACGTCTTCTTCCAATTTCGGATCGGTGAGAATATCTTTCACCGCGCTATTGATCGCTCCAGTAAAAACGAGGCTGAAAAAGGTTTCCTTGTCTACTGCTAGTTGGCCGAAGACGTCCTCGCCTTCGTTGTTGAAGCGGCGGAGGATGTGGACAAGCGCATTTGCGATGAGCCCGATCTGCACGATCTTGGGGAAATGAGCAAATCTCGCATACCGGTCCGCGGGAATTCGACGCTCGGCCGGAACTCCGCGCTTTACCAACTCCCTGCAGTAGGATCGAAGCGCTTCCACACAGAGATCAAAAAATGAAAACTGGTCTCTGGGATAATTCTCAAGATAAAGAGATTCCATAGCATGCAATATCTCCAGCGTCCCATTTCGCGTGGGAAACGACGGATTCTCGCGATTTTGCAGATAAAGCGAAATGATGAAGTGGCTGATGTAAGGAAAGTCTTTGGAACGCAGTTCATCCAGCACTTGGGCCGTTTCTATATGATCGCTCTGGCTCGTCGCTATCATGCCTTCGATGACGATCGAACTCAAAAGCGGATCTTCGATAGGAACGGTCTTGACGTCAATGATTGCGTCCAAGCGGATATCGTATAGATACGGGGAACGCGCAAAGTCCTTTGCTACAGATAACAGCTCATAATGATCTTTTCCGAAAGCCATCACAAAGGTGGGCTGCCGGTCCCTCAGCAACTCACGAACGGCTGAGAGAAGCTCTCGTTCCTCGTCTCTTCCATATAATTCATCCAGGAAGACCACGACAGGCTTGTCTGACGCGGTCAGCTGCAATCCGGCAGATGCAATCTTCGAATTGACTATCTCCGATGAGAAACTGCCTTCGGAGACCTCGAAAAGCTTTCTGACATTGATAAACAACGTATCAGCGTTGCCGTGGCGATCGAGTTCTATTTGTGTTTTCCGTAGAAGTGCACTTTTTCCGCTACCACCTCGACCTTGGACAAGAAAATTCCCGTTGCGGGGTTTATTTCTCACTGCTTCGAGAAAAGCAGTGAACGAATATCTCTTCTGATTGAGCTTTAAATTTGCGAAACGCTTGTTGAAGTCGTCAAGCGTTGCGCCCTCGAGCAGCCTCTGCCCCGGGTAGTGTTGATTGTAGTCCTCATCAGTCAGACTGCCTTGTTGAACCGGACGTTGCGCGGTCTCATCCCGAACGTGGAACAGAGGCTGGCAAATCAAAAGCTTGACAACAGACAGGACGCTGTTCATTGCCCAGCGACGAATTATGCCATCCCCCACGGCATCGAATTCGGATTTTTCTAAAGTTGCCGGATCGCTAATGGCGCGCACAGCGAAGAACTCAGGTCGTGTGCTCAAATCCCTCAAGCCAGACGCTATGTACCCGCTCTCCATGTCGACGGCAACGAAGTTCCGGTCGTTTTTTTGAAGTACGCTCTCCTTAAAGTGAGTGGATTTAACTACTGCGGAGCCAACAACAAAGGAGCCTTCGACGATCGATGGTTCGCCGGCCAACTTCTTGTCTCGTTGCCAGATCGTTATTTTTTCTTGTTCAGGCGCATCAAGACTAGTTCCGCCACGCGCATATTCTATCAAAGTCGGCAGTTTAAGCTCATTCCGGAGCCGACTCGACCGCAACGCTTTTTGGGCAGAACTGCCGACTTCTGAAGGGTCGCCGCCGAGAATGAGACTATAGCCTTCAGGCGTATCGACGAAGGACGAACTGTGGTCGGCCGGGTTGACGTAAGTAGGAACCACGACGTCACCAACTATCGCGTCTTTAAGGCGACCTGAGATCCCGATATTCAGAACCGTTTTCACACGGAACTTACTGCATAGAGCGAGCGCCGCACGAGAGGCCATCAATCCGGGTTTTTCGGTGCAAACATAGATGCCTGTGCGGTTTTGTTTCGCACCGTCGATGAACGTGAACATCTGGTACTTGTAATTTTCAAGATACTGATCTCGTCCAAGCTGGAAAAATCCGCCGGCAAGAAATGCGTCTGACTCCTCTTTGAGGGCGACGACGATCAGAACATCGATCAACTGCTTATCCATAAAACCCGCCCCCACCTCAGTCTCCTAGATGGCCCTAATTTTGCAAGAAAATCTAGCTGAGATTCAACTGGCTGTCTGTTTTGATTGTTGGGTCCTGTTCAAGGTGTCGGAGGTATTTCGCCTGTGATTATTATCGATGATGCTTGAAATGTTTTGGCGCTATATTGAATGTTCGCGGACCCACGACGCGGTCTTGCCCTGCGTCCCGCAAAATGACCAGCCGCATCATAAAGTTGCTTAGGCTGTTCGTCGTAAATCGGAAAATCTATGAAGCACTTTCGCCAAGGGTAGCCGGAGCCAAGCCTTCCTAGCTGCAAGACCCCCCATTTCAGTGCCGGCCGCCGCATCGTTGGGCCCTCGCCGGCATGCCTCACGCCGGGGTGTAGTGCGTCGACCCGCTACTGTTGATCCCAACGCTGTCGAGCGCTTCAATCTTGCGACATATCGATTGAAAAAGGGGCGTTTCAATTACTTAGCAAAACATTGGCATGGGTGGAAGGTTCACATCCTATCAAGAGCAAGAACCAAGTGTCAGACTGGAAACCGGGCGTCTCCAGCCTTCAATTGTTAGGATCAAATGGTCGCTAATCTGGTGTGCGCTGACGCCTATTTAGGATAGTTACTAAGCAGCTTCATTCGACAAAATTGAAGTCTGATAAGCTATGAGGTCTTCGATCGTGACGAGCAGGAGACCGTGCTGTTCGGCGAAGACTTCAAGGTCGTTAAGGCGTGCCATGCTGCCATCGTCCTTGGCGACTTCGCAGATGACACCCGAAGGAGACAAGCCAGCAAGCTTTGCCAGATCGACGGCTGCTTCCGTGTGCCCCGGACGAGATAAGACGCCATTGGGATGAGCGCGGAGCGGGAAGATGTGGCCGGGACGCGCAAACTCTTCCGGTTTCGTGCCATGTCTCACAAGTGCGCGCACCGTCGCTGCTCGGTCGGACGCTGAAATCCCAGTCGTTGTCTCGGGAATGTAATCAACAGAGACCGTAAAAGCTGTCTTCAGCATTTCAGTGTTGCGCGGCACCATCAAAGGTATCTCAAGCTCGTCCAGTCTCTCGCCGTCCATCGCAACGCAGATAAGACCCCGCGCTTTGTTCATCATGAACGCTATCGCTTCTGGCGTGACTTTGTCGGAGGCGACAACGAGGTCGCCTTCATTTTCTCTGTCACGGTCATCAACCACGACAACTATTTCGCCGCGACCGATCGCAGCGACTGCATCTTCTATCTTGGAAATTGCCATAAGTCTGCCTTTCAAGGGTTAGCCGCGTAAGCGACGATTATGGCCGCGAAGGCCACACTTCTCCCTTGGGCGAACAAGCATCTAAAGCGCTGCAAATAACAACGCCCGCTGCATTGCTCTCTTCCATCCGGACTTTGACCGTCGGCTCCGGCATTTCACCGGATCTGCTGACCCTATGGCTTTCGCCAGAGGCGCTCGCGGGCTCCGGGATTTCTCCCGATACCGCCGGTGGGGAGTTTCACCCCGCCCTGAGAACGATATCAACATAAGCTGCTGCATGAGGAGTTCGCAAGGGCAGAGGACATTTTTATGTTAGATCAGGCGCAATCCAATTGGTACTTCTCACCCGCAGTGGCGTCAGGACATGATCAGGCCGCCATCGACGTTGATCGTCTGGCCGGTAATGTAGGCTGCATCGTCACTTGCTAAGAAAGTGACCAATCCTGCGACATCCTCTCCAGAACCGGCCCGCTTCATGGGAATGCCCTGGACCCATTCCTTCATCAGCTCACCTGGAGCGTAGTTCCCCAAGAGTTTCCCCCATGCGTGGTCGTTATACGCCCACATGTCGGTTTCTATGATTCCGGGGCAAAAGGCATTTACAGTGATGTTTTCGACCGCAACTTCCTTGGCAAGGCTTTGCGTGATGCCGACCACTCCCATTTTCGAAGCCGCATAATGCGGCGTGTAGATAAAGCCATCGCGCGCCTGACCGGACGCTGTGTTGATAATACGTCCACCACGACCATGCTTACGCATGCGCAAAATAGCCTCCTGCGCGCAGAGAAATACGCCCTTAGTATTCACCGCCATGACCTTATCCCATTCGTCCTCGGTCATATCCTCAATGCGTGCGATCGTAATAACGCCAGCATTCTGGATCGAGACGTCGATCGTTCCGAATTCTTCCTCCGCAACGTCGAAGAGCATTTTGACGCTGGCTTTGTCGGTGACGTCGCCAACGAAGGAAATTGCCTTGTTGCCGTCTGCCTTAATTGCGCCGGCGACAGAATGAACGACCTCTTCGTTTGCGCAAACCACGACGTTTGCTCCCTCACGCGCAAATCGTCTGGCAATGGATGCGCCAATCCCTCGGCTCGCACCCGTGATCACGACAGTCTTGTTTTCAAAGCGCTGCATTTTTTCCTCCCTGTCAGCCGATGCCGGACAAGTGTCCGCTGATATCCTCATGAGAACTGCGCAGTCAGCCTGCTGCTGCGATGATGGCTGTAAAATCGGAGGCCTTGAGCGATGCCCCGCCGATAAGACCGCCATCGACGTTCTCAATGGAGAAAATCGACGCGGCATTCGATGGCTTGAGCGAACCACCGTACAGGATCCTTATCGCTCGGCCGTCCGCCCCGACCCGTTCCACGAGTGTCTCGCGGATAGCTGCATGAACATCTTCGACCTGTGAGATGCTGGGTACCAGTCCAGAACCGATGGCCCACCTCGGCTCATAGGCGATGGCGGTGTTTTCGCTCGCTCCACTTGTTGGCATTGATCTAATCACTTGACGAGTCACGATTTCGATCGCTTTTCCGAGGTCTCTTTCGCTCTGTGTTTCTCCGACGCAAATGATGCTTGTCAGACCGGCCGCATGCGCCGCCCGAGCTTTCGCAGCGACACTCATATCTGTCTCTTGATACGTCGATCGACGTTCAGAGTGGCCGACGATAACAAACCGTGCCCCAATCTCCGCAAGCATCTGCGCAGAGACATCGCCGGTATAGGCGCCTGTTGCCTCACTATGGCAATCTTGCGCGCCAATTGCGATCGATGATCCGTGCGAGCGAGCTGTCGCCCTTTCAATCAGTGTGAAGGGCGGGCATACGACGATCTCACACGTCGCGCTACTCGTCAGACCCTTCAACGCCTCAATCTCAGCCAGGGAGGCGGCGAGACCATTCATCTTCCAATTGCCGACAACAAGCTTACGCATCAAGTCACCAGCAACAGAACCCACCGTCGACAAGAAGATCGACGCCGGTAACAAAGCTTGCAGCACCAGAAAGAAGAAAGACTGCCGGACCGACCATCTCGTCCACATTGGCCATCCGTTGCATCGGCGTTTGCTCTTCGAATAGCTTTGTCTGGTGAACCATCTCCGGACGTGTGTTCATCGGCGTTGCTGTGTAACCGGGAGAAATGGTGTTGACGCGTATGCCCCTACCAACCCATTCCATTGCCATTGACTTCGACATATGAATGACGCCGGCCTTTGAGGCGTTGTAATGTGCCTGGCTTAGGCCGCGATTGACGATCACACCTGACATAGATGCAATGTTCACGATGGCCCCGCGACCGTTTTTCAGCATCGCCCGCGCCTCTGCTTGGCAGGAGAGGAAAATGCCTTTCAGGTTGATGTCCATCAGCGTTTGATACTGATCTTCTTCCATATCCTCAGCCGGATTGGCATTGGCGATACCGGCGGCATTGACGGCGAGGGTCAGATCGCCAAGTTCACGTTCCGTCAGCTCGACTGCATCTGCAAGCGATGTCTTGCTGGTGACGTCCGCGGCTATTTGTATCGAGCGGCGACCGGCTGCCTCGATAAAGCGGGCCGTATCTTTGAGTCCATCATCCTGACGGCGGTCCAGAAGGGCTACGTCGGCTCCGCACTGGGCGAGACCGATTGCTATGCGCTGCCCAATCCCACTACCAGCGCCAGTGACGATCGCTACTTCACCGCTGAGGTTAAAAAGCCTCGGTGCATCCAAGGTGATGTCGTGCATCACACTTCTCCCTTTGCTTCAGGTTGTGGCCAGTTCCATGACTGAAACATCATTTGCTTCATCACGGCTCAAAATGCCTGCTTGTTTTCCTTGCGCGAGAACCATGATCCGGTTCGAGACCCCGAGAACCTCTTCGAGATCTGAACTGACGACGATCACTGCGACATTGCGCTTCGCTAGATCAACGATGATTTCATATATGCCCGCTCGCGCACCAACATCGATCCCTCGTGTGGGCTCATCAAGGACAACCACCTTCGGATCCCGCATCAACCATTTGGCGATAACGACCTTCTGTTGATTTCCGCCAGACAGATCCGAGGCCAATTGATCGGCACGGCCCTTTACACCAAACTTCGCGACTGCCTTTTCCGCGAACGTGCGCTTGACCGAAGGCAAGATCCATTTTCCGCCGAGCTTGTCGAGGTTGGCATAGATAATGTTCTCGCCGATGCGGTGCCCGACGACGAGACCTTGATCCTTGCGATCTTCTGGAACCATGACGATACCTTCGGCGATCGCGTCGGCCGGACTGCGCAACTGAAGGGCCTTTCCTTCGAGTTTGATTGATCCGGCACTTATAGGATCGGCGCCTGTGATTGCTCGGACAAGCTCCGTACGGCCCGCACCGACCAAACCGGCGATTCCGAAAATCTCGCCGCCTTTGACGTCGAAAGTTACGTCACGGAATGAATTTTGAGGCGAGGTCAGTCCAAAGACCTCCAGAACCGGTCGATGACTTGGAACGGGTAAGGTTGGGAACATGCGCTCAAGCGAGCGGCCCACCATGCTTTCTACGATCGTGCGCACGGGTGTCGCGCTGTCGGCAAATTCATGCACGCGTTCGCCATCCCGCAAGACCACGATACGATCCGTAATTTTCTTGATCTCTTCCATTCGGTGAGAAATGTAGATAATCCCGACGCCTTGGGAGCGAAGCTTGCGGATCTGCTCGAACAAAGCCTCAGTTTCTGCCCCACCAAGCGCTGCGGTAGGCTCGTCAAGAATGAGAAGCTTTGCCTTCAAAGCGAGCGCTTTTGCGATCTCTATGAGCTGTTGGTTTGCTGTCGAGAGGCCATCGACCTTTCTGGTCGCGGGAATATGGAGGTTAAGCCGAGCGAGTTGTTCTTGCGCGCGTTGGACCATCTGGGCGCGATCAACCACGCCATTTTTCATGGGCCATCGACCAATGAACACGTTCTCAGCAATGGAAAGCTGCGGTAGCAACTGCAGCTCCTGATGAATGAGAACCACACCCTTGTCTATCGCATCTCTTGGGTTGGTCGGGGCATAGGGCTGCCCCAACCATGTCATGGATCCTTCTGTCGGTGTGCGCGAGCCGGCGATGATGCCGGAAAGTGTCGATTTTCCGGCTCCATTCTCGCCGAGAAGTGCGACAACTTCACCCGGATAGACATCCAAGCTGACATTCTTGACGACCTGAAGGGGTCCGTACCGCTTAGATATGCCTCTCAGTGATAGAACAGGGTCAGCCACGACACACCTCCTCAATTGCACGACGTATTTACGGGTGGTTGGCGATGAAACCGGCTACGTTTTCTTTCGTGGTCAGCGTGGCGTCCATCAGCTGGACAGGTGGGACTTTCTCTCCTGCGACAAGCTTGGCAGCGTTTTCCACTGCGTCACGTCCCATCTTTTGGGTCTGTTGCGTTGCGGTGACGTCGAAAACGCCCTTGCTGAGTGATTCCAGCGCGGCGGTGTCTCCATCAAAACCGCCGACGGCGATTTTCTGGGAGGGATTGGCGACCTTGATCGCTTGTGCGGCGCCAAGGGCAAGGCCATCCGCTTGGGCAAAGACGATTGAAACATCCGGGTTTGCCTGCAGCATGTTCTGCATGATCTGGAAGCCTTCATCTTGGCTCCACATGTTCGAATATTGCTCGGCGACGACCTTCACACCAGGATTGGCCTTGATGGATTCAGCGCAACCCTTCGAACGATCCACTTCAGGGGTCGTGCCCTTCTGGCCGTGGATGATGACCATCTTGCCCTTGCCGCCAGCTTCCTTGATGATGTAGTCGCAGACTGCCTTGGCCGAGGTAACAGAATCCGTTGCTAGAAAAGTGTCGCCAGGTGCGCCATCAGCATTTCGGTCAACGTTCACAACAGGGATGCCGGCATTCTTGGCGAGCTTGACGGGTACCGTTGCTGCAGCAGCTCCAGCCGGAATATAGATCAAAGCGTCAATTTTCTGAGTAAGCAAGTCCTGGATCTGGTTGACCTGGGTAGGGCCGTCGCCCTTTGCGTCGACCGTGATAACTTCAATGCCGCCTTTTTTGGCTTCGGCCTCTACCGACTGCTTGATCTGATTGAAAAAGTTCGCCTGCAGGTTTGCAACGGCAAGACCGAGTTTCTTGAGCTCTGCTGCTTGGACGGGGCCGAGCGTGAGGCCAACAAGCGCGACAGACGCAAGCATGATGCGTGCAAATTTCATTTTCATTCCTCCGTTTTCTTTGAAAAAACCCACGGGTTGTTCCTCCCCCTTGGGGCATTGCCCCACTCGGAATTTCCGAGCGGAATTTTTTAGAAAGGTTCAGGGCTTGCCGATCTTCAGCTGCGGCGCCGGCGAATGGTTTCAGCGCCCACCGCAAGCACGATAACCACACCGATGATGACCTGCTGCAGGAACGGCGAGACGTTCAGAAGATTGAGGCCGTTGCGCAGGACGCCGATAATGAGAACTCCGATCAGCGTGCCACCAATGCCGCCAGCTCCACCCGATAACGAAGTCCCGCCGATGACGACTGCAGCGATTGTATCCAGCTCATAACCGAAGCCGCTGGAGGGTTGCACTGAGTCAAGGCGTGCGGCGAGCACAATACCGGCCAGTCCAGCCAGAACGGCGCTGGCGACATAAACGCCAATCGTCACCAGCTTGACATTGATGCCAGCAAGGCGAGCCACTTCCGGATTGCCGCCTACCGCGTAAAGCATTCGTCCTTCCGAACGGAAATGTAAGAAGAGCCATGCCACCAGAAGAACGGCGAGCATCAGAAAAACCGTAGCGGTTAAAACGCCGAAATGGCGGTCGATTGCAAGCATCATGAACCAGTCAGGAAACCCAACAATTTGCTGGCCGTCGGTGATCATATTCGCAACACCGCGGGCTGCCGACATCATGGCGAGAGTGGCAATAAACGCTGGCACCCCGAACTGAGTGACAAGAAGTCCGACGATGAGCCCGGCAAGTGCCGCAGCAAGAAGACCAAAGGTGATACCTGCAGCGAGCGGCAGGCCCGCAACATTCGCGGTCCAACCCATCACCATCATTGCCAGTGCGAGTACAGAGCCGACCGAAAGATCGATTCCACCGATCAAAATCACGAAGGTCATGCCGACGGCCATAATGCCGAGCACCGTAATCTGGTCCAGAATGTTGAGGCCGTTGCGCACCGATAAGAAAGCATCGGTGCTGAAGCTGAGAAAGATGCATAGCGCGAGCAGTCCGACGAGCGGCCCGGTGGCTCCCTTGATCTTCCGAACCCAATTTCCCGACGAGGTCTGCTGTTGGTTGACGTCGATCGCCACCATTTTTCCTCCCAAATCGTCAGCTGAACCAGAGAGATTACCCTGGTCAGAATAAATATTCATATCGGCTAGAAAATTCATAACCTATTTCTTTTGGAGCTGTCAACACAGCGTGCGAGGCTATCAGAGGCCATATTTTCGATGTATCCCCTTGACTAAGCGTCCAACTATGCAAGAATATCTATATCTGAATATTTATGCACTATAGAGGAAGCCATGGATATTGCGAAACTCGAGCGACTGGCTCGCGAGATACGGCTACGCGATCTTAAGGCAGTCTTTGATGCCGGCGCTGGACATATTGGTGGTGAGATGTCGGTGATCGACATCCTGACGGCGCTTTATTTTCGCGTGCTCAAGGTCTGGCCTGAACAGCCGAAGCATCCAGAGCGGGATCGCTTCGTCCTCTCGAAGGGTCATACGGCCTGCGCCCTCTATGTGACGCTCGCAAAAAAGGGGTTTATTCCAGAGGAAGAGATCGCAACCTTCCTCAAGCCGCATTCCAGGCTGAATGGCCATCCGAACTGTAACAAGGTTCCCGGTGTGGAAACCAATACAGGTCCCCTTGGCCACGGCCTTCCTGTCGCTGTCGGTATGGCAAAGGCCGCCAAGTTGTCCGGGGCTTCTTACCGCACCTACGTTGTGACCGGCGATGGCGAGATGCAGGAAGGATCGAACTGGGAGGCCATCATGGCTGCTGCACAGTTCAAACTCGACAATCTGACCTTGATTATTGATCACAACAGATTTCAGCAAGGTGCTTCGTTGTCTGACACCAATGCACTAGCTCCGCTGAGGCCCAAGCTGGAAGCGTTCGGATGGGAAGTCACGGAAATCAACGGAAACGAAATGAAGGAAGTTGTTTCTGCGCTCGAACATCGCACTTCGCGCCCCCACGGTATTGTTGCTCACACCAACAAAGGCCACGGGATCTCTTTTATGCAAGACCGGGTCGATTGGCATCATAAGGTCCCAAGTAAAGAGCAATACGAAGTTGCCGTAGCAGAGCTTTCGGAGGCGCTATAATGAATATCCAGGCCAACATGTCCAAGCTCTTTGACTGCCGGGACACATTTGCAGAGACGTTAGAGCGTCTGGCGCACGAAAACGACACCGTCGTCGCTGTTTGTAATGATTCCGTCGGCTCCTCCAAACTTGGAGGCTTTAAAGCAAAGTTTCCGGATCGGCTTGTGAATGTCGGGATTGCCGAGCAAAATATGGTCGGCGTTGGAGCAGGCCTCGCCAATGGAGGACGTCTTCCCTATGTATGTGGCGCCTCGCCATTCTTGACGGGCCGTTCGCTCGAACAGATCAAAGCCGATATCTCCTATTCAAATGCCAATGTGAAACTTGTCGGCATTTCATCCGGTATGGCTTATGGCGAGCTTGGCCCGACCCACCATTCGATCGAAGACTTCGCCTGGACCAGAGTTTTGCCGAACCTGCCAGTGATCGCGCCATGCGATCGCATTGAAACGGCTGCTGCTGTCGAATGGGCTGCGACCTATCAGGGGCCGTGTTTTCTAAGGCTCTCGCGCGTCGGCGTACCTGATCTTCTTCCATCAGATCACAAATTCGAATTGGGCAAGGCGAACGTTCTGCGACCAGGCGACGACGTGACTCTTATTGCGAATGGGACGCTGACGCACCGTATCTTTAAGGCCGCCGCGATCCTCGCTGAGCGTGGAGTGAGTGCGCGCGTCCTTAACCTTGCTACCGTTCGACCCATTGATGAGGAAGCGATCATAGCCGCGGCACGAGAGACCGGTGCCATCTTAACGGCTGAAGAGCACTCCATATTTGGTGGACTTGGTTCCGCGGTCGCCGAAGTGGTTGTTGACAATGCTCCGGTCCCGATGAAACGCCTCGGGGTTCCCGGAATTTACGCTCCAACCGGATCTGCAGAATTCCTACTCGACGAATTCGGAATGACACCTTCGGCCATTGCAGATGCGGCCCAGGCACTCGTAAAGCGCAAGTAATCAGTGTGGATCTCGGCTCGAATTGCCGAGGTCATGCATCCATGGCATTCGGGAGGACGACATGCGCGCCATTTTGGCGATCGATCAGGGGACCACAAACTCTAAGGCGGTCCTGGTCTCGAAAGAGGGCCGAGTGATCGCCAGGGGTTCTGCTGCAGTTGGAATAACCTATCCGCAGCCCGGCTGGGTCGAGCAGGATCCGAACCGCATCTATGCATCCGTCTGCGAGGCGGTGGCAGCTTGCCTCTCGTCTACACGGGGAATTGTTGTCGAAGCCGTTGCAATTTCCAATCAACGCGAATCGGTAACTGCATGGGATGCCGTCTCGGGTCGTCCACTCGGGCCAGTTCTGAGCTGGCAGTGCAGACGCACAGCCAGTGACTGTGAACGCCTCATCGCCCAGGGTCATGTTGATCGCGTTCAATCCATGACAGGGCTTCCGCTCGATCCCATGTTTCCAGGATCAAAGTTTAAGTGGTTGCTGGACAGAGTACCAGCCGGTCGATCGGTCCGTCTGGGAACGATCGATAGCTGGTTAATTCACTGCCTGACAGGTGGAGAAAAACATCTCTGTGACGCCTCAAATGCCTCGCGGAGCCAATTATACGATCTGAAGGCACAAAGGTGGAGCAACGAGCTCGGTGAGATCTTTGAGGTCGATATTCGTCTTTTGCCCGAAGTTCTGGACAGTTGTTCGGATTTTGGAACCACGCGAGGTCTTCAAGGCGTGCCGGATGGAACACCGATCCGAGCCGCAATCGGAGACAGTCATGCTGCGCTCTTCGGACATGGTGCCTTCAAACCTGGCGACGGGAAGGTGACGTTCGGTACCGGTTCTTCCGTCATGACAACACTGCCTCGGTTTGTTGCGCCGGGAAGCGGCATCACCACGACTACGGCATGGCGCATCAACGGGCAACCGACCTTCGCATTTGAAGGAAATATTCTTGTTTCAGCCGCAAGTCTTCCCTGGATGAGCAATATTCTTGGATTACCCGATGTTACCGCGCTCGTCGACCTTGCCGCAACCGCTGAGCCCAATGCGCCTGCATTCGTACCTGCATTCGTAGGACTTGGCGCGCCATATTGGGATTCCGATGCTCGTGCTCTGTTCTCTCAAATCAATTTCAGCACAACACGCGCCCAGATGGCTCGCTCTGTTACGGATTCGGTCGCCTTTCAAGTTCACGATGTTATACATGCCATGAGTGTTCAAAGCGGCGAACAACTCGGCAACCTCTTCGTTGACGGTGGCCCCAGCCAGAATAACTTCCTGATGCAAACCGTCGCGAACCTCATCGATCATCCTGTCATACAATGTAAAGTGCCTGAGGCTTCAGCGCTCGGAGCCGCTTATCTGGCCGGTCTCGCGATGGGCGTTTGGAGCGATTTGTCGGTCATTGAAGGTCTTGAACGGCCTGTCGAAGTAATCCAGCCGGCCGCTGTCGATCGTCCCGCCTTGCTGAAGATCTGGAATGATGCAGTTGCGCGCTCGACCTTGCGCCCAACACCGGCTAAAGGTGAATAAAAATTCACCCCGGGATCAACGATGGCTCGTTTGAACGAACTTCGCCTAATTTCACGAGTGGCCCAGATGTACCACATAGAGGGGCGCCGTCAGGCCGAGATTGCAGAGCATCTGCGGCTTTCGCAAGCAACCGTTTCACGCATGCTCAAAAAAGCAGAGGCGGAAGACATCGTTCGCACAAGCGTCATCCCGCCGATCGGGACGTATATCGAGCTGGAAGCTTCTCTAAGAGAAAAATTCGACCTGCCAGAAGCTGTGGTCGTTGAATGTACGGAAGATCGCGACGGTGCAATTATGGCTCGTATTGGAGAGGCCGCCGCACATCTTCTCGAGATAACCCTAACACCAGGAGAAATTATCGGCGTCTCAAGCTGGAGCCAAACGATCTTCAAGATGGTCGAGAATATCCATCCCCAGAAAAGCGCGCCGGCCAAATATGTGGTCCAGACTTTAGGCGGGATGGGAGATCCGTCTGTCCAGACCCACGCGACGCAGTTGACCGCGCGTCTTGCACGCTTGACCGGCGCTGAGCCTAAACTTCTACCCGTTCAGGGGGTGACATCCTCACGGGAGGCGAAGCTTCTTATGCAAGCCGATCCCTTCGTGCGCGAGACGATGGATTTGTTCGGTAGCATCAGTATTGCCATCGTTGGAATAGGCGCGGTTGAGCCATCTGAACTGCTTGCCCGGTCCGGAAACATCTTTTCTGCGCGAGAACTCGCGGACCTTGCAGAGGCTGGCGCCGTTGGTGATATTTCGCTGCGGTTTTTCGACAAGGAAGGGAAGGCCGTCAAGACGCCGCTAGACGAACGCGTTATCGGTCTCCCACTTGAAGATCTTCGCAATGTCGAGCGGGTTGTCGCGCTGGCTGGTGGTTCAAAGAAAATCGCGGCAATCGCTGGCGCCTTGCGGGTTGGGGTTATCGACATTCTTGTGACTGACAAATTCACGGCACAACGCCTACTGGATCATTGAAAGGGGTCAGAACGAGAGCTGTCCAAAATCGATGGGATGGAAGGCTCCCGCGGTGAGGGAAATGGCTTCGTTATGCAGCGCGTCTCGAGTGCAGTCGTGTGTCCGGCCCTTGATGCAGCCCTTCGGCGGCATAAAACGCATCTCCGGTTGACGAGCCGCAATGACTATAGCCTCCGCATCGGTGGCGTCGTTCTTTTGGCGCTTGACGAAAGGGCGGACATATTGTGGATCATCAACTTGATCTCGTGCCCCACTCTCATCAACTCTCGGGCCTAATAGTGGGCACTCCCGCACGCTTACATAATCACAATCGCTGGTGGCTGTTCCGACAGGAAGCGGAGAAACTGTCCACGTGGCACTTTCTTTAAATACCGTACTTCAACTGCCATCGTTGCTGCGTACAACACGAAAACATTCTTTGCCAGGTCCACCCCGATCATCGTGCCTTTCATTTTGCCGTCTTCTCCATCCTGTGGCCTAAACCACATCATATAGGCACATTTCCACGCCGTGAGGGGAGGACGGCAACCACCCCATCTTGTTCTGGCTCCTTTTCGTAGCGCGCTACCGTCACCTTGTTGATTTGCGCAGATCTGCAAGGGAACTGGCCGTCCAGATGCAATCGGCGACCAGTTCCGCTGTCAGTGTCACTGGGACCGAGTGAATCACATTGCTCGACAGCATTGCAAGGTCGCCGACCTTGGCAAGGTCGGCCGGCGAGACATCCTTGAGACCCAAGTCGGACAGGGTCGCGGGCAGTCCGAGGTCGATGCAGAAGTCGATCGCCTCATGCAATTCTTCCGGCGGCCTGTTTTCCAACACAAGCAGGCAAATGACGCCGAAGGCGACCTTTTCGCCGTGGAAGAAATGGTGCGTTGGCTCAAGCGCGGTCAGTGCATCGTGAATGCCATGGGCAGCCGACACCCCGCAATTCTCGAAGCCAAGGCCGCTTAACAGCGTGTTGGCCTCGATGATGTTTTCCACGGCCTGCGTGAGCTTGCCGCCCTTGGCGGCGGCGTAGGCGGAGCGTCCGTCTCGCATCAGCACCTCATGGCAGGCTCGCGCGATCTGCGCCCCGGCGATCGTCGCGGCATAGCCATCGCCGATATAGTTCCTGGAGCGGGATTCGAGATTGGAGCGGGCTTCGTACCAGGTCGACAGCGCATCGCCGATGCCCGAGACGAGGAAGCGAACAGGGGCTCGGATGATCAGGGCGCTGTCGACAAGCGTGATGTCGGGGTTTCGGCCACAACGCACCACGCGGTCATAAACGCCCTCGGCCGAGTAGATGACACCGATGGAGCTGGTGGGAGAATCTGTCGAGGCGATCGTGGGAACCGTCGCAATCCTGGCGCCGATGTTGAAGGCGGTGATCTTGGCGGTGTCGAGCGCTTTTCCGCCTCCGACGCCGATGACGACGCTTGCCTCCGCGGCCCGGCCCTCGGTCACGCAGCGCGCCACCTCGGCGTCGGTCGATTCACCGCCGAAGCGCACGAACCGGCTGGCAACGCCGCGCTCCGCGAGGCTCTTTTCGATCTGTGGCGTTAGTGTATCCCAGAAGAAGCCGTCGATGATGATGAGAGCCGACTTCGCCAGCGGTTCGACATAGATGCCGAGATCTGCAAGCACGCCTGGGCCCTGGACATAGCGGAGCGGGCCGCCGTAACCACGTTGTGTCATGTGTCTGATCCTGTCTATTCGTTGCCTGGCTTCGGCTCAGCGCAATGTCAGCCCGCCGTCGATGGTGAGAATTTCGCCTGTGGTGAAGCTCGCCGCGTCGCCGGCGAGGTAGACCGCGGCGCCCGCCAGTTCCTCGACGCCGCCGATGCGGTTCTGCACGGCACCCTTGGCCCAGTGCTCGATGACGACTGTCGGGTGCTCGCGCAATACTTCGTCCGTCAGTTCGGTGAGGATGTAGCCGGGGGCGATGGCATTGACGCGTATGTTATGCTCCGCCCATTCCGTGGCCAAAGCCTTGGTTAGCATGTGCACGCCAGCCTTGGAGACGTTGTAGGCGGCGTGACGGAACGGCCAGTTGACGATGCGGCCCGACATCGAGCCGATGTTAATAATCGATCCGCTCTTCTGGGCGATCATCTGCCGTCCCACGGCCTTCGATACGAGAAACACGCCGTCCAGATTGACCGCCATTGTCTGGCGCCAGGTGTCGAGCGCGCAGTCCTCGGCGTTTGCCGGCAGCACGATACCGGCATTGTTGACCAGGATATCGATCCGGCCCCAGCGATCGACCACGGCCTTGGTCATCCGCTCGACGTCGTCTTCGATCGAGACGTCCGCCTGCACCGCAAAACTGTCGACGCCGCCGGCCTTGAGTTCGCTTGCGACCGACTGGGCAAGCTCGAGCGAAGAACGCACGACGATGGCGACATCGGCGCCGTTGGCCGCGAGCGCTTCGGCAAGCGCCTTGCCGATGCCACGCGAGCCGCCGGTGACGATGGCCTTGCGGCCGTTAAGGCTGAACATGTTGCGATAATCATTCTTGCCGGACATCGGCGTCTCCTCCCTGGATGACGGTATTTTGTGCGAGGCCTGAAACGTCAGGCCTCGGTGTGTGACGTCTGCGGCGTCACGGTCGTTTCGCCCCATTGCTTGAGCAGATGCTCGCCGGTGCGCTGTGCCTGCGCGACGATCGTCAGCGACGGATTGAGCGCCGTCGACGACGGCAGGAACGAGGCGTCGACGACATAGAGATTGTCGATGTCCCAGACCTTGCAGTTCGGGTCGAGCACCGAGGTTGCCGGATCGTTGCCGAACCGGGCGGTGCCGCACTGGTGCATGGATACCTTGATATCCATCTTGTTGGTGATGATCAGCGGATAGCCGAGCGAGCGCATGTGCCGCGACCAGACCTTCACCAGTTCATTATGGCACTTCAGGTTATTGGCGGTGTAGCTCAGGCGGATCTTGCCGTCTGGATCCAGCGAGACGCGGTTGTTGGGATCCGGCAGATCCTCCGACATGATCCACCAGTCGACGCTGCGGTCGGCGAAGGCCGACATCAGCCATTCCGGCGCCCAGGCCGCATTGGCCGTCAGCATGCCGCCCTGCAGCTTGCCGAGCCCCTGCACGTTGCCGAGCGGGTACGGTTTTTCGCTGTTGGCGAGATAGTAGTCGTTGATCGCCATCGACTTCTGGAAGACGACGCGGTTCCTCCTGAACGGCGAGATCGCCATCATCGCCGTGTTGTTGTGTGCCATGTAGTTGCGGCCGAGCTGATCGGACATGTTGTTGCCGAGACCGCGCTTGTGCGAATCATTGGCCGAGCGCAGCAGCAGGGCTGAGGAATTGATGGCGCCGGCGCTACTGATGAAAGTGTCGGCCGAGATCGTGCGCGTCTCGCCACCATGGGTCAGCTCGACGCCGGTGACGCGCTTGCCCGTGGGGTCGGTGATGAGACGGTGGACGAAGGTCTCGGTCACGAGGTCGATGCCGCCCTTGGCGATGGCAGGGTTGACCAGTCGCACCTCGGCATCGCCCTTCGCCCCGATCTTGCAGGCGAAGCCGTCGCAGGTACGACAGCGGATACACCTGCCGCCGTCGTGGTAGTCGATGGCGATCGGCAGCGGGAAGGGGCGCAGTCCCTTTTCACGCAGCTTCTTGTCGAAGACGGCAATTTCGGGCTCGTGGCCGATCGCAGGGTAGGGCATCGGGCCGGAACGGGGCGGCTCCGTCGGATCCATGCCGGCGGTTCCATGCGTGCCCATCAGTCGCTCGGCGATGTCGTAATAAGGGGCGAATTCGGAATAGGACACGGGCCATGCCGGCGCCACGCCGTCCTCGTGCTGCAGGTCCTCGAAGTCTTCGGCCCGGAAGCGAAGGGTGGCGGCGCCGAAGAACTTGCTGTTGCCGCCGACGTAGTAATAGGTGCTCGGGTTGAAGGCGACGCCGTCCTTGTCACGCCAGGTTTCCTTGGTCGCGTATTTCTTGGTATGGAAAACCGCGTCGACGCTCCAGTTATCAGCCTCGCGCGGCAGGCGCGGGCCGCGTTCGATCATCAATATGCTCCGGCCGGTCCCGGCCAGCTTGTTGGCCAGGGCGCCGCCGCCGACGCCCGCGCCAATGATGATGACGTCGTAGAAATTCTTGATCTCGTTCACTGCATTCCTCCCGATGGCCTCCCGGCGTCCGCCGTCCGCCATGCGTCTTGAGTTACATGACGGCCCCGACCTGCCAAGGCACGAATTCGTTGTCGCCGTAATTGTACAATTCGCTCGCGGTCTTGCGGCCCGAGGCCGCGTCGAGGATCGTCTGGAAGATCCGCTCACCCACCTGCTCGACGGTTTCGTCGCCGGTGACGATCGTGCCGCAGTTGATGTCCATGTCTTCCTGCATGCGCTCATACATGGGCGTGTTGGTGGCGAGCTTCAGCGATGGCGCCGGCTTGAAACCGGAGACCGAGCCGCGTCCCGTGGTGAAACAGATGATATTGCAGCCGCCGGCGACCTGACCGGTCACCGCCACCGGGTCATAACCCGGCGTGTCCATGAAGACGAAGCCGCTCGCCTCGATCTTCTCGGCATATTCGTAGACCGCGTTTAGCCTGGACATGCCGCCCTTGGCGACGGCGCCGAGCGATTTCTCGAGAATCGTCGTCAGGCCGCCGGCCTTGTTGCCGTGCGACGGGTTGTTGTTGAGTTCTGCCTTGCCGCGCTCGGCATAGTCGCGCCACCACTCGATGCGCTCCAAAAGCTTCTTGGCGACATCGGGCGAGGCAGCCCGCCGGGTCAGAAGGTGTTCGGCGCCATAGATCTCGGGCGTTTCGGCGAGACATGCAGTTCCACCATGGCGCACCAGGAGATCGGAGGCATAGCCCAGCGCCGGGTTGGCGGAGATACCGGAGTAGCCGTCGGAGCCACCACACTCGAGCGCCAGTTTCAAGAGGGACGCAGGCTGCGGCGTCCGCTGGGCGGCGTTCACGATAGGCAGCATCGAATCGATGGCGGAGATTGCCTCCTCGATGGTGCGGCGCGTGCCGCCCGTCGCCTGGATCGTCATCGCCCGGAAGGTGTCGCCTTCGGTCAGCCCGTGCGCCGACAGGATGGCCGGGATCTGGTTGGTCTCGCAGCCGAGCCCGATCATGACGACGCCGCCGACATTCGGATGCGTGGCATAGCCGGCGAGTGTCCGCGTCAGGTAGCGATAACCTTCCTCGAGCGTGTTGATGGCGCAGCCGCCGGCATGGGTGAGCGCGATGATGCCGTGGACGTTGGGGTAATCATCGAGACACCCCGGTGCACCGAAGTGGGCGGCGACCGCCTTCGAGACGGTGGCCGAACAGTTTACCGACGAGACGATGGCGATGTAGTTACGGGTTCCGGCCAGGCCGTTCGGGCGGGCATAGCCGAGGAAGGTCGCTCGTTGCGCGGGGGCGATGAAATCAGGCTCGCGGGCATCGACGCAGAATTCGTGCGACAGCTCGACGTCGCCCATCGCCATGTTGTGCGTATGCACATGCTCGCCGACGGTGATGTCGCGGCTGGCAAAGCCGATCACCTGGCCGTACTTGATGACAGGCGCGCCGGCTCTCAGCGCTTCGACGGCCACCTTGTGACCCTGGGTGATGCGGTCGGAAAGCCGTGCTCCGCCGAGCTCCGGATAGGGCGCCGGATCAAGAGATACCCGGGCGATGGCGACATTGTCGAGGGCGTTGAGCAACAGCAGAGGCGACGTGGTGGTGAAAGCCGTCATGTCAGCTGTCCTTCTTTTCAAAGAGGGAAATCTTGTCTTCGTACATGTTCGACATGACCGCGAAGGACGAATCGAGGTGGATGCGCATGGCGAGTTCCGCCTGGTCCGCGCTTCTATTCCGCAGCGCCCGGACGATAGCCTCGTGCTGTTCCGTCACCATGGCGAGGTGGCCGGGAACGGGCGCACTCAGCTGGCGCATGCGGTCGAGATGGACCTTGGCCAGCGTAATGAACTTCCAGATGCGCGGAAACTTGCTGATGCCGGCGATCGTGCTGTGCAAGGCATCGTCGGCGTCCAGATAAAGCTCCAGCGTGTTGCGCTCGAGAAGCATACGCATATCCTTGATGATCAAGTTGAGCGCCTCGACATCATGGTCGTTGATGAGCGTCGCCGCCTTGCGCACGCTTTCGATCTCAAGCGCACGGCGGATCACGAAGCCCTCTTCGGCCACCGCGTAAGAGATGCGGCTCACATAGGTTCCCGAATGCGGAAAGATATCCACGAGCCCTTCATCGGCCAGTCGCTGCAGTGCTTCGCGCACCGGCGTCCGCGACACGCCAAACTCGCTGCACAGGTCCTTTTCCGAGATTACAGCACCCGGTTGCATTTGCAGGTGGACGATTGCTTGTCGCAACATCCCATATATCTGTTCGGCCTTCGGAATCGGTCTCATTTCAGCTCAACTCTGCTCTAAAGTGCGAAAAAGTATCGCAAGTGTTGAATTTAAGCAATCTGCAGATTTATCGTTGACAGGCGGTTCATCATCTGCCTTTTATAACTCATATATTAGTTGGCGACGCAAGAGAAAAATTTGCTGCAGGCCAACGGAGGAGGAACGCACCCCGTCAAGCCGGGTGAATTTCAAAAACGTAGGCATATGGGCGGCTTGATGCAGAGCCCTGCGAACACGGTCAAAGCCGGTGCGGCATTGCTGCGCCGTCTTGCTGCGCAGGTCTGTCTCGTCCTCCCGAAAACAGGATAACGGCAGTCGAAATGGCAACCATCAACTATCTTACCCGCATCGAATTCGACGAAGGCGCGATCGCTCGTCTGTCGGCATTGCTGGCTGAACTCGGCGCCAAGCGCCCGCTGATCGCCACCGATCGCGGCCTGGTCGCAACCGGTCTCGTCGAGCGCGTCGTCGGCCTGCTTTCGGAACCGCCGGTGGTATTCGAAGGGACGCCCGCCAACCCGACAGAAGATGCGGTCAGCGCCGCCTATGCTCTCTATGTCGAGAAGGGCTGTGACAGCATCGTCGGGCTCGGCGGCGGCTCTTCGCTCGATCTCGCCAAGGCTGTCCGACTGCTCTCCGGCCATGAAGGACCGCTGGCGCAATATACGGCTGTCGAAGGCGGCGCCGCGCGCATCCACGGCCGCATTTGTCCGATGATCGCTGTTCCCACCACCTCGGGAACCGGTTCGGAAGTCGGCCGCGCCGCCGTTATCATCACGGCGGAAGGGCGCAAGCTCGGCATTCTCAGCGGCCACATGCTGCCGTCGATCGCGCTTTGCGATCCGGAACTCACCTACGGCCTGCCGCCTTTCCTGACAGCCGCAACCGGCATGGACGCGCTGTCCCATTGTCTCGAAACCTACATGGCGCCGTCGATCAATCCACCGGCTGAAGCGATCGCGCTCGATGGCCTGAAGCGCGGACTGCCGGCCATTCGCGCCGCTGTCGCCAACGGCAAGGATCGTGGCGCCCGCTGGGACATGATGATGACAGCGCTCGAAGGGGCGATGGCCTTCCAGAAGGGTCTCGGCGCCGTTCACGCCCTGACGCATCCGCTCGGTGCGATCCGAGAACTCAACCTGCATCACGGCACGCTGAACGCCGTCCTCATGCCTGCGGTACTGCGATTCAACCGCGAGGTCATCGGCGCCAAGTGGGACGTGCTGACCGAAATGCTCGGTGGCGTCCCGGATGAAGAGATCGCGGCTCTTAACCGCGACATCGGCATGCCCAGCGGTTTGGAGGCGATGGGCGTGACCGAGGCGATGATGGAGAAGGTGTCGCGCGAGGCGCTCAAAGATCATTGCCACGCGACCAATCCGCGTCGTGCGACGCAGGAGGAATATCTGCAGCTGCTTCGCGACTCGCGCTGAGCGCGACCGCGCATACGAAATGTCCGGGCGTTCCGGCCATACACACGGGAGGTGTCTAATGTCTGATATTGAAACGGGTTCGAAGGACCAGGAGTCCTTTCTCTCTGGAATGAAGCTGACGCGACGTGGCGTTCTCAGCGCCGGTGCTGCAATGACTGTGGCAGCGGCTCTCAGCCGTCCGAAGTTCGCCTATGCGCAGGACCTGCAGTTCTGTGCGTCGCTGGGCTGGACCGTGTGGGAATCGGGCCGTCACATCGTCAACGGCTACAAGGACGCGGTCGAGCGCCTGGGCGGCACGCTGACCATCGCCGACGCCAACTACGACATCAAGAAGCAGGCTGATCAGATCGCCGCTTTCGTGGCATCGAAGCCCGCCGCCATCTTCATCACCCCGGCAGACGCCGCGGCGATCTCGCCGGCCGTGCAGGCCGCCGTCGCCTCCGGCATTCCGATCTTCTGTGGCGACAGCTATGTGCCGAACACGACGGTTACCTCGACAGCCATGTCCAACAACTTCGGCCTCGGTGCCGCAGGCGCCGAATACATCGCCAAGCGTCTCGAGGGTAAAGGCAACGTCGCCATCGTCAGCCTTCCCTCCAACGAATCCTGGGACCAGCGCACGCTCGGCGCCAAGTCGGTTTTCGTCCGCTTCCCTAATATTAAGGTCGTCTCGGAGATCGCGTTTGCGCTCGGCGGCACCACCACGCCGCGCCAGGTCGTCGACAACATCCTGACGGCCAATCCCCAGCTCGACGCGATCTGGTGCGCCTGGGATGGTGCCGCTTCCGAGGGAACGCTCGCCATACGCGCCGCCGGTCGCAAGACCTTCATCACCGGCATCGACGGCGGCAAGCAGTCCTTCGAATACATCAAGGCTGGCTCGCCGTTTGCGCTGACGATGGCGCAGAGCTTCTACGAAATGGCCTACATGAATGCGTTCTACGCGCATGAAGTGGTTGCCGGTCGCAAGGCACCGCGCTTCGTGGTCACGCCGTCCTACGCCGTCACTCAGGACAGCCTGAAGGATCTGGCCGAGATTCCGGACACTTACGACAAGCCCGGCGAAGCAGCCAAGCTCGGTTGGGCGCGCGCTCTCTGATCGCTCTTTCGTCAGACGGGCCGGTTCGGATACCGGCCCGTCGTGATCACAATCTGGCGACTTGCCGACATCAGGGCAGCCGCCAAGGGATTTGAGAAAAACAATGGCAACCGTGTTGAGCATGCGGCAGATTGAGAAACGCTTCGGTGTCGTCATGGCGCTCGACAGCGTCAATTTCGAGCTCGAGAGGGGTGAGATCCATGCGCTCCTCGGCGTCAATGGCGCCGGCAAGTCGACGCTGATCAAGATCCTCGCCGGCGTCTACATCAAGGATTCCGGCACGATCGAGATCGACGGGCGCTCGGTCGAGATCGGCACGCCTGCCGCGGCGATCGACTGCGGCATCGCTTCGGTGCAGCAGCATCCGGAGCTAGTCAACGACTTCACCGGCGTCGAGAATATCTTCCTCGGCCAGGAAGCCGGCGAGACCGGTCTTGCCGGCCGCATCAACCGCAAGTCCATGCGGCTTGCCGCCCAGACATTGCTCAAGCGTTTTCCGATCGAGATCGATCTCGATGTCCGCGTCGGCGAAATGCCGGCAGTGGACCGCGAGATCGTCGCCGTCCTGCACGCGCTGCGCCGCGACGACATCCGCATCCTGATCCTCGACGAGCCGACCTCGACGCTGACCGAGCGCGAGAAGGCATCGCTGTTCCAGCTTATGCGCACGCTGAAGGCGGCCGGCATCGCGATCATCTATATTACTCACCGTCTCGAGGAGGTCTTCGAGATCGCCGACCGGTTCACGGTGTTCCGCGGCGGCCGCAATGTCGCGACGCTCACCGCGCGTGAAGCGCGCGAACAGAACATTTCCATTCCTGAATTGATGCTGGACGAAAAGACCGGTGATATCTTCCCTCCCAGGGTAGGCCAGGCGGGCGGCGAAGTGATGATGCAGGTATCAGGCCTCGAAAAGCGTGGCCTGTTTTCAGGTGTCAGCTTCACGCTCCGTCGCGGCGAGATCCTTGGGATCTTCGGCCTTGTGGGATCGGGCGTCGACGAGCTGTCGAAAACGCTGTTCGGCGTCATCCGGCCCGATGCCGGGACAATCAGCATCAAGGGCAAGGACGTGGTCCTCAGGGATCCGCATGACGCGCTAAAGCACGGCATCTTTCTGGTGCCCGGCGATCGTCGCACCGAGGGACTGACCTTGACCAAGGACGTCGTCTTCAACACGACGCTGGCGCATCTCGGCAAGGCATCCTGGCTCGGCGGGCTGCTGAAATTTGGTAAGAACCGCAAGGCTGCCGAGGATCTGGCCAAGCGGGTGGCGCTGCAGCCGCCGAAGCTCGACCGGCCGGCCAGCGCCTTCTCGGGCGGCAATCAGCAGAAGATCGTCATCGCCAAGGGGCTCTACCGGGATTCGGAAATCTACATCTTCGTCGAGCCGACCGTCGGCGTCGACATCGGCGCGCGGGCGACGCTTTACACCCTGATGCGCGAGCTTTCGCAGAAGGCCGGCGTGCTCGTCATCTCGTCTGACTGCGACGAGGTGCACGGCATCGCCGACCGCACCATCGCGCTCTACAAGGGCCGGCCGATGACGGCGCCGGACATGGCCCCGACACGCGACCAGCTTCTTGCCGCCGGAATTGTGGGAGTAAGATCATGACGGAAGCGCTCAAGCTGCCACCGATCCTCCTCAGGCTAGGCGCCTTCATCGGGTTGCTGGCCGTGATCGCGGCAGTGTTCCAGTTCTTCGCGCCGGCTTATCTCAGCAATGCCAATCTCCATGCGCTGCTGCGTCACATGTCGGTCAACGGTCTGGCGGCTATCGGTCTGACCTTCGTGATCGTCGTCCGGCATTTCGACCTGTCCTTCCCCGGTGTCGCTTCGCTCGGCGCCATGACGCTCGGCTGGTTGCTGGCGATGGGCCATGGCCTCGGCGTCTCGATATCGGGCGGCATTGCCGTCGGCGTGCTGGCCGGCGTGATCAACGGCACGGCGGTCGCCTATTTCAAGCTCCCAGACATCGTCACGACGATCGCCACCGGCGGTGTCGCCGTTGGGCTCTCCTATTTCTACAGCAACGGCACGTCGATCTCCGAAAACTTCTTCATGTCCGGCATTCTCGATCTCAACGACGCCAAGATGCTGACGCTCGATATGCCGGTGGTCATCCTGCTCTGTTCCGCCGTGGTTGCTTTCATCATCCTGCATGCTTCCCGCTATGGCCGTGCGTTTTATGCAACGGGTGAAAACAAGCTGTCGGCGATCTTCTCCGGTGTCCGCGTCAAGGCATACATCCTGGCAGCCTTCGCCCTCTGCGGCGCCTCGGCCTGTCTCGCCATCACGCTGCTGGTAGCCTCCTCGGGCGCCGCCAACGTCACGGCGGGCAGCCAGTTGTTGATGCCGGCTTTTGCCGCCGTCTATCTCGGCGCTGCCCTGTTCGGCGCGCCGTCGATCCCGGCGACGCTCGCGGGCACGCTGCTGATGTCGGCGATGCTCAACGGCTTCACGCTGCTGGCGATACCCTACTACTACAGCGATGCCATCGTCAGCACCGTGCTGATCGGCGCGATCGCGATATTCGACCCGAAATTGACGGCGATGCTGACGGGTATGGTCACCGGCCGCACGACGGCACGCTGAGGGAGACAAGAGGATGACCGTTTTGACAGATAACGCCAGGGACCATCGGCAGCGCTTCGACCTGCAGACCTTCTTGGTTCGCTTTGGCCTGTTCTTCCTGCTCGCCGCCACGCTGATCTTGTTTGCCTTGTTGAGGCCGACCTTCATCAGCGTCGGCAACATCAATGACATGATGCGTTCGGCCTCGATTGCCGCCATCATGTTCCTCGGCCTGACCTGGATCGTCGCCGCCGGCGAGATCGACGTCAGCTTCATGTCGGTGGCCGCACTTGCCAACATGCTGGTCGCAGGACTGGTGCAGGCCGGTTTCGGCTGGCCGGTCGCCAGCCTGGGCGGTCTTGCGGTCGGCGTCGTCTTCGGCCTCGTCAATGGCGGACTGGTGGCGATCTTCCGCCTGCCGGCGCTTGTCATCACCATCGCCACCGGCGGCCTTGCCGGATCGATCGCGGCGGCCATCGGCCTCGGCACATCGATCTCGCTGTCCTCCACCGGCTTCGTCGGCGCTGCACTACAGACCAATATCGGCATCATCCCGCTCGTCGCCCTCGTCGTCGTGGTTCTCTATGCCATCGCCTACTTCATTCAGGAGCACCTGACCTTCGGCCACTATCTCTATGCCATGGAGCAAAACCGCGCCGCTGTCGTGGAAGCCGGCATCCCGGTCAACCGGATCCTCTTCCTGCTCTATATCCTCTCCGGCGTCGCTTCCGCCGTTGCCGGGATCCTACTGACGGCCGACCTGTCTTCCGGCCAGCCCTATATCGGCGGCTCCTATTTCATCGACGGCCTCACATCGGTGCTGCTCGGCGGCATGGCCCTAAAATACGGCAAGCCAAATGTCGTCGGAACCATCGCGGCGGTGCTGCTGCTTGCCGCCTTGCTGAGCGGCGCGGCGCTGCTCGGCTGGACGGACTCTCAACGGCAGATCGTGCGCGGCATGCTTCTCCTATTCGGCGTCGCCTTCGTCGTCTGGGCCCGCCGCAAGAACCGCGCGCATATCTGAACAATCAGGAAGACAACTGCATGACTATCAAGGTAAACACGGCCAGATCAGTCGGGAAGACCGGCGCAACGGTCACGGCGCTCGGCATCGGCAGCGCGCCGCTCGGGGGGCTTTATGCGAAGGTCGCGACAAGCGATGCGCTTGAAATGCTCGAGGCGGCCTGGGATGCGGGCATCCGCTATTTCGATACGGCGCCGATGTACGGCAACGGCCGCTCCGAGCATCTGGTCGGCCAGGTCCTGCGCGAAAAGGATGAAGCCTTCACGCTGAGCACCAAGGTTGGCCGGCTGATGACGACGGCGCGGCCCGGCCGCGACCTGCCGCCGGAACCGCCGAAGAACCCGCTCGATCCCGGCTGGTGGAACGGCCTGCCGTTCCGCGAGGTGTTCGACTATTCCTATGACGGAATCATGCGCAGCTTTGACGACAGTCAGCAGCGGCTGGGGCTGATTGCGCCCGACATTCTCTACGTCCACGACATCGGCCGCGTCACCCATGCCGATCTGCACGACCACCACTGGGGCGCGCTGACCAGGGACGGCGGCTTCAAGGCTTTGACCGAGCTGCGGTCGGCCGGAAACATCAAGGGCTTCGGCCTTGGCGTCAACGAATGGCAGATCATCCGCGACGCGCTCGAGGAAGCCGATCTCGACTGCAGCATGCTGGCCGGCCGCTACACGCTGCTCGACCAGGATGCCGAGCGCGACTTCCTGCCGATCGTGGAAAAGCGCGGCATGGCTCTGGTGGTCGCCGGCGTCTACAATTCCGGCATCCTCGCCTCGACGACGGGCCGCAGCAAGTTCAACTACGCGGATGCGCCGGCCGATGTGATCGCCCGCGCCGACCGCCTGCGCGCCGTCTGCGAGCGTTTCGACACGCCGCTGCCCGCCGCCGCCATCCAGTTCCCGATGCGCCACAGGGCGGCGACCTGCGTCGTCGTCGGCGCGAAGACGGCGGCGCAACTGCGCACCAATGTCGAATGGTTCGAGCGCGAAATTCCCGCCGAGCTTTGGACCACGCTTCAGAACGAAGGCCTCATCGGTGCCTGACGCGCTTTTCCGTTTTTATAGAATTGAGAGACAAGACTATGCTGAAGAACATCCACCCGCTGTTGACAGGCGACATTCTGTCCATTCTCGACGACATGGGCCACGGCAACGAGATCGCCATCGTCGATGCCAATTTTCCGGCCGCCGCCAATGCAGAACGGCTGATTGTGATCCCGGGCATCAGCGCCACCGACATTCTCGACGCCGTCCTTACCGTGCTGCCGCTCGACGACTTCGTCGAGCAGCCGGTTAGCTACATGCGCGCGCCCGGCGAGGCGTTGCCGATCTATGCGGAATTCGAAGCTTCGGTCGAGAAGGGCGATGGCCGCAAGCTTTCTCTCAAGGGCATCGCGCCGCCGGAATTTTCCGAGCGGGCCGCGAATGCCTATGCCATCATCGCCTCGGGAGAACGTCGGCTCTATGGCAACATATTGCTGAGGAAGGGTGTCGTCCGCAGCTAAGACTGCGGGCACCGAAGGGGAGGAATTCATGCTCGACAGCCATCAACATTTCTGGAAAGTGGATCGCGGTGATTATGGCTGGCTCACACCCGAGGTCGGCTCGATCTATAGGGACTTCATGCCCGACGATCTCAGACACGAGATGCGTCGGGCCGGCGTGACGAGGACGATCGTCGTCCAGGCTGCGGAGACCGAGGCTGAAGCGGACTTTCTGCTTGCCGTCGCCGCCGAGACGGATTTCGTCGCCGGCGTCGTCGGATGGCTGGATCTCGATGCCGAGGATTTCGCCGACCGTCTTGCGCACTATCGCCGCAACCCGCTTTTCGTCGGCATCCGGCCGATGCTGCAGGGTCTCGAGGACGATGATTACATCGTGCGGCCACGGGTGCTGAAAGGCCTGAAGGCGATCGCCGCCTCCGGATTGCCGTTCGACATCCTGACCTTTACGCGGCACTTGCCATTCGTAGCGCGTGCGCTTCAGGAGACGCCCGGCCTGCGCGCGGTGGTCGATCATATCTCCAAGCCGGAAATTGCCGCGGGCGCGCTCGATCCCTGGCGCGAGCGGATCGCTGAGATCGCAGCCTTTTCGGCGGTGTCCTGCAAGATATCGGGCATGGTCACCGAGGCATCGCCCGATTGGGCCGTTGACGACTTCAGGCCTTATGTCGATCACGTCGTCTCCGTCTTCGGCGAGGATCGGCTGATGTTCGGCAGCGACTGGCCAGTCTGCACCCTGGCGGCCACGCATGCCGAGGTCTGCAATCTCGCGCGCACGCTGCTGGCACCGCATTTCGGTCCCGCCGGCCTCGAAAAAGTCTTCGAAACCAATGCGGCCCGCTTCTACGGCGTCTAGCCGAACAACACGATTGAAAATTGGAAACGCAATGTCACTGCATCAAAACTTGATCGCCGGCGAATGGATCGGAAACGATCCTTCCGCCAACATCAATCCTTCCGACACCGATGATGTCGTCGGCGAGTACGCGCGCGGCTCGGCGCAGGACATGACCGATGCCATCGCTGCGGCCAGGGCGGCGTTTCCGGCCTGGTCTCGCTCCGGCATCTGGGAGCGCCACGTCATCCTGAAGAAAGCAGGCGACGAGATCATGGCCCGCAAGGACGAGCTCGGCGCGCTGCTTGCCCGCGAAGAGGGCAAGACGCTTCCTGAAGCGATCGGCGAGACGATCCGTGCCAGCCAGATCTTCGAATTCTTCGCGGGCGAAGTGCTGCGCCTTGCCGGCGAAGTCATCCCCTCGGTGCGTCCGAACATCGGCGTCGAGATCACCCGCGACCCGCTCGGCGTCATCGGCATCATCACGCCGTGGAACTTCCCGATCGCTATCCCGGCCTGGAAGATCGCGCCGGCGCTCTGCTACGGCAACACCGTGGTTTTCAAGCCCGCCGACCTCGTGCCCGGCAGTGCCTGGGCGATCGTTGATATCCTTCACCGCGCCGGCCTGCCGAAGGGCGTGCTGAACCTCGTCATGGGAAGGGGCTCGCTCGTCGGGCAGGTCTTGCTCGACAGCCCGGATATTGCCGGACTGAGCTTCACGGGATCGACGGGGACCGGCGGCCGCGTGGCGCTTTCGTCCATCGAGCATAACCGCAAGTTCCAGCTGGAAATGGGCGGCAAGAACCCGATGGTCGTGCTCGACGACGCCGACCTCACCGTCGCCGTCGAAGCCGCCGCAAACTCCGGCTTCTTCTCGACCGGCCAGCGCTGCACCGCCTCGTCGCGCCTGATCGTCACCGAAGGTATTCACGACAAGTTTGTGGCGGCGCTGACGGCAAAGCTGGAGACGCTCGTAGTCGACAACGCGCTGAAGGCCGGTACGCATATCGGCCCTGTCGTGGACGAAAAGCAGCTGAAGACTGACACGGACTATATCGAGATCGGCAAAAAGGAGGGCGCCAAGCTCGCCTTCGGCGGCGAGCTGATCAAGCGCGAGACGCCCGGTTTCTATCTGCAGCCGACGCTGTTTACCGAAGCCACCAACCAGATGCGGATCTCCCGCGAGGAGATCTTCGGACCCGTCGTCTCGGTGATCCGCGTCAAGAATTACGAAGAAGCGCTGGCGACAGCCAACGACACGCCGTTCGGCCTGTCTTCGGGCATCGCTACCACTAGCCTCAAGCACGCGACGCATTTCAAGCGCAATGCCGAGGCCGGCATGGTGATGGTCAACCTGCCGACCGCGGGTGTCGACTTCCACGTTCCGTTCGGCGGCCGCAAGGGATCGTCCTACGGTGCGCGCGAGCAGGGCAAGTACGCCGCCGAGTTCTTCACCACCGTTAAAACCGCATACACGCTGGCCTGAATGCCGGTGGCTATTCCTGCCTGGGAGGAAAGCAAAACATGATGTCGGCAATGGGATCGGGACCTCCCGGCAACGCCATTCTCGCGCTGCGTGATATCGAGAAGTCCTTCGGGCAGATCTCCGTGCTGCGGGGCGTGGATTTTGACGTGCGGGCCGGCGAGGTCCATGCGCTGATGGGGGAAAACGGCGCCGGCAAGTCGACGATGATCCGCATCATGTCGGGCGCCCATCAGCCGAGCAGCGGCGATGTGGTGCTAGACGGAGAGACCGTTCGCTTCGGGCAGCCGCGTGCCGCTCAAGCGGCAGGGATTTCGGTTGTGCACCAGGAGCTGCTGCTGTTTCCGGCGCTGACGATTGCCGAAAACATTTTCCTCGGCCATGCCCCGAGAACGTCGTTGGGCCTGCTCGACCGGCGCGCCATGCGGGAACGCGCGCGTGCGCTGCTGGCACGTCTCGACTGTCCCGAACTCGACGTCGATGACCGCGTGGAAAGCTTGTCCGTTGCCAACCGTCAGCGTGTCGAGATCGCCAGGGCACTCTCGCGCAACGCCCGCGTGCTGATCATGGACGAGCCGACCGCAGCCCTTGCCGAGGCCGATGTCGTCAGGCTGCTCGATGTCATACGGGTGCTCAGAAGCGAAGGCGTCGGCATCGTCTATGTCAGCCATCGAATGGACGAGGTGTTCCGCATCTCCGACCGGGTGACCGTGCTGCGCGACGGCAAGACCGTGGCCTCCAAAGACATCGCCGACGTCACCGAGGCGAGCCTTGTCTCGATGACGGTCGGCCGCGAAATCAGTCAGCTTTTCCCGAAGGAAACCGTACCGCTCGGCGCGGTCGTTCTCGAACTCGACGGCCTGTCTTGCGCGGGCCGTGTCGAGAATGTCAGCCTCACGGTTCATGCCGGCGAGATCCTCGGCATCGCCGGGCTGGTCGGCTCGGGACGGACGGAACTGGCGGAGACGGTGTTCGGCATTTCGCCGGCTTCCTCCGGCTCCATCCGCATCAACGGCAAGGCGGTGACCGTCGCCGACGTGCGCCAGGCCATCGACCACGGCATTGCCTATGTGCCGGAGGACCGTGCTCAACATGGCTTGGTGAAACGGCAGACCATTCGCGACAACGTCGCCATCACGGTGATCGACAAGCTGACCAGCGGCGGGCTCGTCGATACGCGCAAGGAGCAGTCGCTTGCCAGCGACGCCATCGCCAGCTTTGCGGTGCGCACGCGCGGACCGTCGCAGATCGTCGGCGAGCTATCGGGTGGCAATCAGCAGAAGGTCGTCATCGCCAAGTGGCTGGCGAGCGCGCCGAAAGTGCTCATTCTCGACGAGCCAACGCGCGGCGTCGATGTCGGCGCGAAATCTGAAATCCACAAACTCATGGTGCAGCTCGCCCGCGAGGGCATGGCGATCATCATGATCTCGAGCGAACTGCCGGAAGTGCTTGGCATGAGCGACAGGATTGCCGTGATGAACGATCACCGCATGGTCGCGATCCTTGATCGCAGCGAGGCAACACCTGAAACAATTGGCGCCGCGATGATGAGAGGGCATGCCGCATGAGCCGGCTTTCGTTTGGAAGAATTCTGAGCCAGGAAGTGTTTTTGGCCGTCGCCATCGTAGTCCTGCTCTTGGCCGTTGGCGTATCTAACCCGCGCTTCCTGTCGACGAACAATCTCTCGTCGATCTTCGTCGGCAATGCCTATATCGCTGTCGCGGCCATCGGCATGTCGCTGGTCATCATATCCGGGCATATCGACGTTTCCATCGGCGCACTGATCGGCGTGCTCGCGACCGTCTCCGGGCTGCTCGTCACCAATGGTTATCCGGTGTGGTTCTCGTGGCTGGCGCCGATCGCCGCGGGATGCGCGATCAATCTTCTCGTCGGTGTCCTCGTCGCCTATTTCAGGGTTCCCTCGATCATCGCCACGCTCGCCATGCTGTCGATCCTGCGCGGCCTGTTGATTACGCTGACCGGCGGCGCTTGGATCTCGGGCCTGCCGCCGGAATTCCAGCTGGCCCAGTTCCGGTTCTTCGGTATCCCGTCGCCGATCGTCTTCATGATCGTGCTGACGCTGCTCGCTGCCTTCGTCATGCGCAACACGGCGTTCGGCCGGGCGATCTACGCCGTGGGCGGCAATCCCGAAGCGGCGGAAGCTGTCGGCATTTCGCACCGGGCAATGACAGTCAAGATCTTCGCGATCCACGGATTGTTTGCCGGCCTTGCCGCCGTCCTCTTCGCCACCCAGCTGCAGGTCATCCAGTCGACCGTTCCGAACGGGTTGGAGCTGGTGATCATATCGGCCGCCGTTGTCGGCGGTGTCTCTATTCTTGGAGGCATCGGCACGGTGACGGGCGCAACGCTCGCCGCGATTCTCTTCGCCGAGATCGGCTCGTCGCTGATCTTCCTGAATGTGTCGGCCTATTGGCTGCGTGCGGTGCAGGGGACGCTGATCCTCGTCACTGTGCTTGCCGACGTTGCCCGCCGGCAGCGCGCGCGGTGAGGGAGAAGACCATGAATTATCGCCTTCTCAACCGCCACGAGACCATTCTCTTCATCATCCTCGTCTGTGTCATGGCAGTGCTTGCCTTCTATAACGACCGCTTTCTGACGGCCGCCAACCTGTTGAATCAGGGCCGGCTGATGACCGAGGTCGGACTGATCGTCGTCGCAATGACTTTCGTCATCATAACAGGCGGCATCGACCTCTCGGTCGGGTCCACGGTCGGCCTCTCGGCGATCCTGGTTGGCGTCTTCTGGAAGGCGGGCGTGCCGCTGCCGCTAGCCGCATTCCTGTCGATCCTGGTCGGCGTGGCCGGCGGCCTCGCCAACGGCGTTGTCATCACCCGCTTCCGGGTGCCGCCGCTGATCGCGACACTGGCGACGCTGGCGCTCTACCGCGGTCTTGCCGAAGGCATCAGCCAGGCTCAGTCCGTCCGCGGCTACCCGGACTGGTTCCTCGTCATCGGCCAGGGCAGCCTGTTCGGCGTGCCGACGCAGCTCTGGCTGCTGGCCATCAGCGCCGCCATCGGCATCTTCATCCTGCGTTTCACGCCCGTGGGTCGAAAAATCTATGCCATCGGCAACAATGAGGCGGCAGCGCGCTATTCCGGCGTCGATGTCGCGCGGATCAAGCTCTGGATCTATGCCGGATCGGGGCTGCTTTCGAGCATCGCGGCGATCGTGTTCGTGAGCCGCGTATCGACGACGCGCTCCGACATGGGCACCGGGCTCGAACTGGATGCCATCACCGCCGTGGTGCTGGGAGGCACCTCGATCTTCGGCGGGCGCGGATCGATCCTGGGCTCGCTGCTGGGCCTGATCCTCATCCAGGTCTTGAAGAACGGCCTGTCCCTATCGGGTGTAAAGGGCGATGGCACCATCGTCGTCATCGGCGTGGTGCTGATCGTGGCCGTTCTCGTCTCGAATTTCGTCAGCCGCTTCTCTAGCGACTGACATCCATGGGTATGCCCTCAAAGGGCGACAAGCGATCTGAAACAGGAGGAGTTTTCATGCGATCGATTATCACGACACTTCAGGCAAGCGTCTTCTGCCTTACCAGCCTGCTGCCCCTGGCAGTTCATGCGCAGCAAACCGACTGGACCGGCGGGGATGGCGCGCCGACGAATCCCCTGGCCTGCGATGCGAGCACGGCGGCTTTCGATCCCGGCCAGTATGACGGCGCGACCCCGACCAATGCACCGGACCGCAAGGGCAAGCCGCTTAAGGTTGTCGATGTGCCGAAACTCGTCGGCATCGGCTACTTCATGTCCAGTGCCGTCGGCGCGCAGGCCGCCGCCAAGGAACTCGGTAACGTGACGATCACGACCGATGGTCCGACCAAGGCCAATATCGACGAACAGATCACCTTCATCGACAATTACATCACCAGCGGCGTCGACGGCATCATGCTGTCGGCCAACGATCCGGTCGCCGTCGCGCCTGTGCTGAAGAAGGCGCTTGCTGCCGGCATCAACGTCGTGACCTACGATGCCGACGCCGAACATGACGCCCGCCAGTGGTTCATCAATCCGGCCACCGCCAACGGCGTTGCCAAGACGCTGATTGATCAGCTGGCACGGCAGATCGGCGAGGAAGGCGCGTTCGCCATCGTCACCTCCACCTTCACCACGCCCAACCAGGCCCGCTGGATCAGCGAAATGTCGGCCTACGCGGCCAAGTGCCACCCCAAGATCAAGTTCCTCGAGACGGTCGAGGCGCAGGAAGACAATATCCTGTCCTTCAACCAGGCCCAGACGCTGATCAACAAGTATGGCGACGAACTGAAGGGCATCGTCGGCATGACCAGCGTGGCAACGCCTGCCGCATCCGAAGCCGTGCAGCAGAACAATCTCTGCGGCAAGGTGTCCGTCGTCGGCCTCGCTTTGCCTAACGCGATGAAGCCCTACATCAGCAGCGGCTGCGTCAAGTCGGCAGTTCTGTGGAGTACGGAAGACATGGGCTATGCAGCCGTGGAGGCCTTGCGCGCCCTGGACGACGGAACCCTGAAGCCCGGCGACAAGACATTCAAGGCCGGCAAGCTGGGCGACCTGCAGATCGCCAACAAGAGCGAGATCTTGCTCGGCGCTCCCAAGGTCTTCACCAAGGACAACATTGGCAGCTTTAACTTCTAACAACCTACACGGTCGAGAAAGCGACAGCCGGCTGGCCTTCAAGGCTGGTCCGGCTGTCGGCAAGCTCGCCCGCCGTGTTTGTAAAGGGTCCAATAATATGTCGCAATCGATCCCCGGCGTTGCCATCTTTGTCGCCAGGCCCGGCGCGGAGGCCGAGGTTGAAGCAATGCTGAAGACGCTTGTCTTTCCGAGCAGGGCGGAAGCCGGCGTCATCCACTACACGCTGTATAAGGATAGGGATAATCCGCGCCGCTTCGTGTTTACCGAGGCATGGCAAGATCAATCTGCCTTCGACCGGCATCTTGCATCCGACCACGTTTCGGCGGCTTTTCCAAGGATAGAGGGGCTTCTTGAGAGCTCTGAGGTGATACTGCTAGACGAAGTCTACGTGTGACGCGTGGTCGATCTTTGGAGTTGTAGCGTCGATAGGAAGTAAATCTGCCGCATGGCGGTCGATCACGGAAAGGCGACTCTAGTTCAAATCCTTTCACATCAGGATTTTTGTCAATTGTTCATTCGAGTGGCATCGAATTTCTCCTTCGTAGTCGGATCCACGGTCTGAGCCCATAGCAATTACCGGCCCGGTTCTCGGGCCTATACAACCTCACATCCGGTCGCCGCTCTCACGCGGCTGCACCATTATCCCGCTTTCGACGGGCACGGGCTCAGGAGAACGGGGCCAAACTCAAGATCGGCGTTTGAAGGCCAAAAGGATTCCGGGTCCGTCCACCTGGATCCGTCAGGGCTGATCAGGCCCTGAGGATTAGAACTGTGTTTCGCAGTTTCTCATTCAGGCGGTTTTCAAGATCGCACCTTCGATCACGACGCCGGAGCTTACATACTTCCAAAGGGCCACGAGCAGCTTACGCGCGAGTGCACTAATCATCGGCGTCTTTAAGCGGCCAGCGTTCTGCGCGGTACGCTCTTTGAACCATAATGTTAACGCCGATTTCGGTTGATGCCGTAACCATAGCCAGGCGAGCTCGACCATGGTGGCTCGCAAACGCGGATTACCCGCCTTAGACACGCCCTGTTCGCGATTGACGTTGCCGCTTTGCCAGGGGGAGGGCGCAAGGCCCGCATAGGATGCGATTTGTCGCCGATTGTTGAAGTGTCGGAACAAGCCTTCCGTGTAAAGTATCGTAGCGAACTCTGGGCGTATTCCTTTGATTTCTAAAAGCGCGGTCGCCTCTTTCGGCGTTTCCGGCGTATCCTGAACGATCAAGGCATCTCGCTCGGCTTCAACAGCCTTGATTTGTGTGAGCAACAATTCGAGGCGATCGAGTTCTCTGCAGATTTCCCCTTTCAAATGCTTTGAGAGTGGCCGACCATCGCCAGTCCGAAGTTCTTCCAGACGTTGGCGGCGATCTCGATTGACAGGTTGGTAATCCCGAATTCCTTGCGTGAAGAGCAGCCTCACCGTTCCAGCAGGTGAACTCCAGACCATCGGAGCACCAGCGCAGGTTCGAGCACATGACCATGACCTTGCCGTCATGGGTGCGGCCCTTGCGAACGGCCGTATGCTTCTCCAGCAGCATGGCGTGGTTGCCCATGATGCGATGGACCCGTTTGGCATTGACGACAGGCTTATCGGCGGCTCGCCTTTCGCGATTGAGGAGCGCGGCGATCCGCCGATAGCCATAGGTTGGCCTTTGATTCACCGGTCTTCGAATGGCGGGCAGAAGCTCTGCATCCTCGACCTTGTAGTATGGCCCACGCGGCTTTGATTTGCCTTTCAGCCGCTCGATGAGGTTAGAACGGGAAACGCCCAGCGTGTCTGCGACTGCCTTCATCGAGAACCGTCCTTCGGCAACAAGATCGGCCGCGATATCCGTTTTTTTGAGTCCGCTTTGGAAAGGGCTTCGCGGAGGATTTCGACCTCCATCGTCTTACGGCCAAGCATGCGCTCCAGCTCGCGGACGCGATCTTCCAGCTTCTTCACTTCCGAATTGCCGACAACCGGCTCGTCAGAATCCACGGCCGCAGCGCCTCCCTCGCTTAAGAGCCTGCGCCATCTGTAAAGCAAATTGGGCGCCATGCCATGGCGACGGGCGGTGGAAGACACCGTTTCGCCTGGCTCAAAACTCTGCTCGATGATTGTCAGTTTTTGCTCGGTTGTCCACCGCCTGCGGCGAACATCGCCCGTCAACAGATCGCCGTGTCGATACTCGTTGGACATAAGCCTATACTCAAGCCTGTGCTTGAGCCTTTCTGCTTATGCCGACTGTCCGGTCGAAACGGGGTGCACTTTAGTTGCGCACGTAGAATGTCGGAACGACGGCGAGGCCGAGACCGTGAATGGCCGCGTTGATGATCATTTCATGATGAGAAAAGCGCGTACCTTGAATCCGTCCGCTATACGAGAGTTCAACCAGCCGGAGCCAGTTAAGCCACAGGCTTGGACGGCCGGCATTCTGAAGCAGTGGAAATTCCGAGTATTGGATGAGATTCAGCTTAGCTCCAACAGGAATAACGAGAGGATCTGAACAGTCTTATCCAATATTCATAGGCGGCTTCGCTCGGACGGGTACAACAGGGTCGAGCCTGCGGTCGCACTAACCCTGCGTTTCTTCCTGTCGTCCCAGGTCACGCAGAGGGTGCATGGGTTGCATATTCTGCGTGAATAAGCCTTAGAGATGAAACGACAAGCCCTAACTGTTGTTTCTGGACGATAGGAGATTAGCTTAATTCTCTCCTGGGCCTTTCCTCTCAATCACAGGAGTATCTGTGGTTAGGGAGCATGTGTATATTTCCGGGAGGCCCGCCGCACGCTCCATACTCAACGTGTTGTGTCTGATAACCTGGCGTTATTGCTCGGCGGCCACCAGGGGCGATGGTGTCCAGGTTGCCAAATAAGCCACGGCTGCAATCATTTCCTAAAGCGCTCGCCGCACACCAAGCCACCGAGACCTGTTGGCCGCAGCCATTTACAAACTCGCTTCCTGATACGATTACACACCCTCTTGCGTCGCCACCCGCGTGGGCAGGCGACCAGAGCAAGCAAGTAACGGCACCAATGAATGCTGCAGATCCGAGCAGGATTTTTGACCGCTGCAGGTTGCCCAGAATGTAAAGTTGCTTGAAAGACATATAAACTCCCGATTGTCTAGATTTCGACCTTCACCAGAGATCAAAAAAATGCGCACGTGGCATCCCTCAATTGAGGGATGCCACAAAGGGCACTGATGCTAGAAGTCGTGTAGGGTTTCTCAGGCACTGCTAGGAGGTAATGGTGTTGAGGATGAGTTTGAAGGCTGCTGCTGGTTTGGTTGCGGGCTTTGCAATCGTTACAGCAGGACCCATTCGGGCGGCCGGAAGCATATGTGACTTTGATAAGCCAACCGGGCGCTGCACTGGAACAATAGAGTTTCAGAGAGCGCACGGGTCCGCAAAAAGCTATGCAGCCGAGATTATTGTACGAAGTTCAGCGCGCCGTTGCTCCAAAGTAGAATATTATGTCAACAGCACACCGTACCGGACGGTGATGGTGAACAAGAACTCAGAACACGAGAGCCTATTTGAAACAGCGCCTATAAGCCGAGAAGATATTCAGGTTGAAAAGTGTACAACGTATGCTGATGCTAGAAATGAAGGAACGCAGGAAAAGCGTGGAAGCGGATCGTCAATCACAAGCGCATCCTTCGCCGGGCACTGGACAGGCAATCTGCAATGGATGTTCGTATCGTCACCGATGATGTTAGATATTCAAGTGTCCGGGAATCACGCGAATGGTTCGTCACTTGACGGAAAGCTGAACTATCGCGTGCCGATCGACGGCGCCATCGTTGGTAACCGCCTAACGTTCGCCTTCAAGCAGAGAGATCAGGGCACGGCAACAGCAAAATTGGTGCTTGATAGCCCGACATCCGGGACTCTTAGCATGAGCGGCTCTGGCATCAGATTTTCGGGCCGAGTCCAAAAATAGCTGTTCACCATCTCCGATTGCAGGCGGCGTTACGACGCTCCATCTCGGCTATCCATATCACAACCTCAAGTCAGCAACAGTAATATCAAATTCAGGGAGAACGAAAGTGTCTAAAATGATAGCGGTAGCAGGGTCCACATTCGTGCTTTTGTCACTGTTCACAGCAGCTGATGCCTGTGAATTAAAAGCCGTTGGCGCTGGCGAGTTTAACAAAACCTGCAAAGTGATTATCGGCTACGCGAATGGGGCGAAGGTTGGCGCCTTCCGATTGGGCGGTAAAAAGGTTGGCACGTGCGCAGGCTACCTTCCCTATACTTCTATTTCGCATGACACTGTGGTTGTCGGAGGAACTGCATTCAAGCTTACTGCTGACTGTGCGTCCACAAATCAGCATGGCAATCATGTTGCCTTGCCTCTCCCCAATAAGTGACAGTCCGCAGATATGACTACCGAAGCTGCGCTGACTTACGGTCAAAACATCCCCGGAAATGCCCGTTGTATAAGAGTGATCAGTTCAGTTTGTCTTTTTACCCCCAATTTGTTGAATATCGATCTTAAATGCGAACGGGAGGTTTCATAGGTAATCTTTTGACGATCTGCTGCTTCAGCTAGGGAGGCTCCCTCAGCCAAGAGATTGCAAAGCGCCCCCTCGGCTGGTGTGAGGGCAAACAATTGGCGAATAAGATCAACTTTGGCTATTGGATCTGAGCATAGCGGGGCGAATGTAAGCAGCAGCACAGGTTCCTTTGCCCATTGCTCGCCGACACCCCAAAGACTGGACATGTTACCTGACATGGGAGAGCAACTGATCTGAAAGTCTCCACACCGCGTCTTCAAGATGGGAAGCGGAAATACCTTCAAGGGTTGGGTCATGGAAGACCGACCGTAGCTTTCAACGGTCGCGAGAAGCGCAGACTGTACACGCTCATCAGGGATAGAAAGCTTACCTTCGCGTCCGATTTTGATACCTTTTGCGTTCAAAAGGTCATCCATAGACGGATTAGAGGCCCTTACCCGGCCATATCGATCGAGAACAACCGCCGGATGGAGGAGGCGCTGCACAAATCCACCGAGATTATCGAGTTCAACCGCTGCCTGCGAGATTTTCAATGCTTGCAATGACCGCCGCATCGTCGGGGCTAGCAACTTAAGCATTGGCGCTAAGGTTGCATTGCAAACTTTGGCACGCCGTGAACTATAGTGAAAAGAAAGCTGAGCGAACCGGTGCTCGTCATGCAAAAGCTTGATTCCCGAAGCGGAGTCGCAATCACCAAGACGGCGCAGAAAGTCCTCATAGAACTCAGAACCTCGTAGGGATACCGCAGGAATGTGGTCTTCCGTCCACATTGGCTTCATGAAAGGATATCTTATATTGATTTTTGTCCAGGGATTGATTTTGTCATAATACGAAACGTATTCGTTCAAGAAATCATCAGCTATTCCATCTGAAAAAGACGGCTGCATTTCTTGTGTCGAGGCGTCTGTAACGTGCATGAATACTTTGATTTCTGGTAGTAATTCTCGTATCTTGCGGGAAAAGATCACCCATTGATTTTTATCTATAGCCGCCGCGCCAATTATTTCGTCCAATTCATTGATGCTTGATAAATCTAACACGACCCGCGCCTCCTGACCGAGGGTCAGCGAAAATAGAGTTCGGCCCTCCTGTTCCAATGGTCTGCTGTCTTCGACTATTCCACCTGATCAGCAATTACCTGCCACTGAGAATTTCCTCGATAATGGATTAGAGTCCAGCCCATTTTGAAGTGCTCCCCGATTTTGGGCCAGTGCACGGAAATCACGCGATTCATCGTACTTGTATTTGCCGCTGAAGGCTTCCAAACTGTCTCCAGCCCTAGGAGCGCGCGCACATCGGGCACATCATAGTCCTTGTGGTCGGAGATCGCGGTGGCGATCTCGGTGCGAAAGGTCGCGGATGATAGGGGGCGGGGAGTGTTGTCGTGGGTCAAATCAGAATGCGCTCGATCTCGTCCAGGCTGACGTCATCGCTGCCGCGATCGTAAAGCTGGGTCGTGCGGGTCAAGTGATGATTGGCTATATTGGGCGGCCTTTTCCAGCGTGCCGCCGTTTCTCAATTAGGTTGTAATCCCGGTGGAGCGGCCCTCCGATGAGTTAGGGTTGTTCAGAACAGTCATAGCAATCTCTTCGACCTTGCCCCCGAGATCGACGCGGCCACAATTGCTATGTTCGTCTCCCTGCTCTCTTCGCTGCTGATCGCAACTGCCCGCTTTCGACCAATCTTGCGGGAGGGATCCAGCTGAAAGCTCTTGCACTTCACCGTCTGATAGCACCACCCTCGCTGTGCTGGTCGACGTGAATTACGTCAACATAGGAGTTTGCGCGTAGAGGTAAATTGTCATTTTCCGATCACAGGAGAAAAGGTTAGCAAGAGGCGTCCACTGCATCGCGAGCGGGCCTAGCTCACACTGGCGGTGGAAAGATATGGTTTAAACGCTTGCTCTTAAGCGTTCTGGCTCGCTGTTCTCTTCGCAGCCTAAAGACCGGTTCCGCCCATCGGCTTTCGCCCGGTAGAGCGCGCGGTCTGCTTGAGCGATTAGGTCCTTCTCGGAAAAAACTTGCGAAGGCAGCCCCGTTGCATAGCCGGATGAGACCGTCACGTGACCCCAGGGCAGATTTCCAGTATGTTTAATTCCAAGCGCTGCGACCGCCTCACGAATGTTTTCTGAGATTCTCATAGTCTGTTCGGCATCAGAATTGGGGAGAAGAACAACCAGCTCTTCACCACCGTATCGGGCTGCTAGGCCGCCGGTCCCAATCAGTTGCAACGGGATGACGGCCGCGACATCCCGTAGCGCGCAGTCTCCGGCCAAGTGGCCGTAGGTGTCGTTATAGATTTTGAATCGGTCGAGGTCGAGCAAGATGAGCGAAAGCGGCTGCTGATTTGCCTTTGCCGCTACCAGCATTTCCCTCAACTGGGCATTGAAGTAGCGCTTGTTGAACAGGCGCGTCAGTTCATCGGTCGTTGCCAGTTTATCCAGTTTCTGTTTCATCAACTCCTGACGAGTAACGTCCCGAGTGATCACAACGATCCCATCCGGCTTGTGACTATCCTCGCCTTGAACGCAAGAAATGGCGCTTTCCAGCCAGATCGTGGTCCCATCCATGCGTCCGTGTTGAAAGAGAATCGACTCCTCTAGGGACCCTGATTGCACTTTTGCTAGGGCTCGCCCCCAAACAGACGTTGTTTGATCATCCCGGTTATCCAGCACACTCGTCCCAATTAGGCTTTCCGCACCGCGTTCGTATATTCTCGCTGCGGCGGGCGATACGTATTGCCGGATCCCGGTAAGGGAGACCTTTTCGATCACGTCGGTTGAGGCATTAGCTATAAGGCGGAACTCTGCTTCGCGAGCGGCGATTTTCTGATCTGCGATTTCCCGAAATTCGATCTGCCTGATCCATCGGATAGCCATTGCAGTACCTGCTATATAGGCAAATATGATGCTAAGCCAAGGATACTTGGCCTGCTCCAGCCATGCGACAAAAATCGATGCCTTTGTCTGAGTAGCGATCGCCGTCACACCCGTCTGGGTGCTACGATAGAATCCGCTGATGCGCTTCGTCCCATCGAACCGCGAGACATATTCATAATTGCCGCGCAGGTTCTTCATGATCTGATTACGATAAAGCGCGCTGTCGGCAATGTTTGCTCCCATTGCCTTCAGGTCTATCGGCAGGCGAAGAAGAATGGCGCCGTCCTCGCGCAACAGCGCAAAGGCATTGTCCTTATTTACGTCGAAGGTCTCGATGAATTGGGTGAAGTGGTCTATGTCGATGGTCGCGACCATAACGCCCGCGAAGTTTCCGTCGAGATTATTGATCCGTTGGCTTATCGGAAGGAACCACCTGCCGTCCGTTTGGCTTTGCGAGGGTAGTCCGAACCGCGGCTGCATCGACAGGTTCGATTTGTGAAACTGGAAATATTCGCGGTTGGACAAATCCATGCCGGCAGAATTCGCGGCGAATGTCGATCCGATTAGGCGCCCTTGGGCATCGGCATAAGCAAGGCTGCGTAGGAGGGGGGAGGTCTTGACAACACGCTGCATCTCCTCAAGCAGATGCTTTATCTTCATTTCGTCGCCCAGCGCTTCTCTGGCGTGAGCAGACAGGTTGTTGAGAGGCTGCTGGGTCACAGTCATGACATCGTCAGTATGAAGCGTAATGGCACGAGCGGTTTCCATCTGGCGCTCATTTGCGCCTTGGAGCAGACGCTGCCAGTTTGTGTATTCAGCCCAGACGCCCAGACATGCAAACACGGCCCCGGCTGCAAGAACTGCGGCGAGACGACTACGGGACCTTTTCTTGATGTTTCTGGACATCATGCCTTCTTAGCTGCTTAAACTTATCTAAGCTTATTTTCCGTCAGACGAATGAAGAATATTATAGTGGCAATACGAACGATACCAACGGCAGCCGGTGCACGCCGGCTCCTGCCGACATGTGAATTAACGTGTGTTGGTCACTCGTTTCATAGCTGGGCTCCACGAGCGCGGTAGAGCAGCCTCGTGGATCAATGGTTCGAACATGCTGGGATGGTTGCCCTCCTCCCCGTCTTGTTCTGACCCTTAATAAGACCGGCTTTCACCCATTTAGAGAACTGAGACTCTTGCTGGCGTTTCAACTTAGTTGCCGCCGGTGGCCCGTGGTCGCTCTCAGGAGATCCGGCTCGTTTCGAGGGATCAGAACTCGTCCCAACCCATAGCAGTGGTGTGGCCAGAGCTGGTAGCAACCCTTGCCAGAAGTTGGCGCACGGGAGGTCGTGTCGACCTCTGTCTTGCACTTACTGGATGAGGGAAGCGCGCTTCTGCTTTTGTGGTACTGGAGCCTAGTTGGAAGCCTCCGATCTGCTCCCTCAAGCGAGCTGTTTCCTGCGCGAGAGCCGCACTCGCAGCGTTCGTTTCTTCGACCATCGCTGCGTTTTGCTGCGTAACCTGGTCCATCTGGTTTACGGCTGAATTGACCTCAGAAAGACCCGTTGCCTGCTCCTTGGTAGAACTGGTGATCGCCTCCATATGATCGTTTACCACGACGATATTTTCCTGGATGGTCCGCAGTGCCTCACCAGTCTGGCTGACCAGCTTCACGCCCGTGCTGACTTCATCCGATGAGTTGCGAATAAGGTCCTTGATTTCTTTAGCTGCCTGCGCAGAGCGTTGGGCGAGTTCACGCACCTCTTGTGCGACGACGGCGAAACCTTTGCCGGCTTCGCCTGCGCGCGCGGCCTCCACCCCAGCGTTCAATGCCAGCAGGTTCGTCTGGAACGCGATCTCGTCGATGACGCCGATGATGTTGGAGATCTGATTGGAGGAGGTTGCGATGCGCGACATGGCACCGACAGCATCGGCAACGACCTTTCCTGACTGCTGAGCGTTTTCGCTCGCGGTTGCCGCGGCATGACGGGCTTCTTCGGCACGTTTTGCAGCGTTCGTAACGTTGACGGTGATTTCATCAAGAGCTGCAGCTGTCTGTTCGAGCGACGCGGCTTGTTGTTCCGTCCTCTTTGAAAGGTCTTCAGCGCTTTTACTGATTTCGCGGGTTCCGGTGTCGATCTGGTCGGTCGAGTGCGCGACTGCGGCAAGAGCAGTGCGCATCTGTACGATTGCCTCGTTCATCGTGAGACGCAAATCCTCAAAGTCCGGGGCAAAAGGTTGGTCGATGCTGAAAGACAAATCTCCCTGGGCCAACTTCTTCAAGGCGGCGCCCACTGTATTGACCGCATGGACCCGCTCGGTCACGTCTGTCGCGAATTTTACAACTTTCGTCACTTTGCCTTTCGCATCAAGTATCGGATTATAAGATGCATTGATGACGACCACTTTTCCATTCTTGCCATAGCGGGTGAACTCAGCAGTCTGGGCTTCACCCCGCCGTAAAGCATCCCAGAACTGCACATATTCCGGAGAGGCTGCATATTCAGGTGCGACAAGCATCGCGTGGCTCCGTCCTCTGATCTCGTCGAGACGGTAACCAATGGCCTTCAGGAAGTTGTCATTAGCAGTAGCGATCTCTCCTTCGACGGTGAACTCGATAATGCCCTGAACTCGGCTGATCGCCTCCATCTGTCCCTGGAAATCGAGGTTCTGAAGCCGCTCCTTGGCGTTCGCCCACTCGACGACAAACCCTGTTGTTTTGCTGCCTTCCATTAGGGGTGTCACAATAAGATCGAATGCTCGATGGCCAACCCAGATTGTTGCCCTGTGTTGGGTCTTCAACGCAGCAAGCATGTTGCGCTGGTGAGATGGGTTCTTGTGAAAGATATCAATGTTGCTGCCGATGAGCTTTGCAAACTCGAAGTGTGGCAGTTCTTCTTTGAGGTCGGTTTCAGCCTCTTTTAGGAGTGCCATCACCGCGTCATTCATATAACGAATGTTAAGGTCTTTATCCGCGATCATGATGTTCGCGGTAATCGACTTCAGGGACGCAGTCTGCATGCGAGAGACGCTGGAGTTACCGAACATGTGACCTCACGAACTGTAGAGAAAGATATATCCGCTTCCAAGAGTTCTCCTCGATAAGATCTGTAGCGGATGATCATACACATCGCCTAGCATGAATATCAGAAGTTAATATTTTAGATAATATTCAATTAGTTGTCGCGACAGTTGTCTTAAACCCAAGGTATAATTTGATCTGACAATTCAATTCAATTGCGAATACACATCACTGCTTTTCAAGCTGAGATTCAGGCTCTAGTTCTTCAATCACCAGTTCAATAGGATCAGGCCTGAGGTCAAACAGAAGCTATGGCTCTGCACGATTGTGCTTCCGACAGCAGTTGTGGGATGGGGATCTGGGTTCTATAGCGGACAATGGCTTTGAAGTCGATGGCTTCCTTATTTGAAAAGTTGATCAAAAACCCTGAGACGTTTAAGATCTAAATCAACCCCGCTATCTGCGACCTGAAAGTGATGAGACAAAATGGCAGCTAAAAATGCCTCTGGCAGTGACCCCGTTCTTGCGTGTCGACGGTTCGAATCCTTTCATAATCTTTACGACAGGCCAGTTGGAGACTAGACCAGTGCACCGAGGAGCCTTGCGCTTTCCGCATTGATGACAAGGCCGGTTATAAATCCGGCTTTCAGAATCGCGCGCGTTGCATTGACCTTCGCCGTCCCGGCCGAAAGCAGGATGATGTCGCTCTGCGAAAGGTCGGAAAGGTTGATCGCCAGCGTACGCCTGCAAAGTTGTGAATCGACGTAATTGCCATTCTCATCGAAGAAAAGCCCCAGCGTGTCGCCAACAGCGCCCAGACTGTTGAGGAATGCCAGATCTTCCTTCGAGAGATAGCCGAAGCGCGAGAGGAACGAGCCGGCATCGCATTCGCCCACGCTGATGAAGCACGCTTGGGCGCGCATGGCGGTTCTAATGATATCCTGCACCACACGTTGCTGTATGAAGACTTCGCGATCCTCTTCACTATCGGCGATAAAGGGTACCGGGAGATATTTGGCCTGCCCATCGGTCTTGGATGCGAGCTTCTGGACCACATCGAAAGGGTTCGCCGAAGCTGACCGCGTCAGTGATCCCAGCAGGGAGACGAATTGCGCCTGAGGCGCGTTGACCGGCAAGAGTGCATCCGCCATTGCGCTTATCGTCCGGCCCCAGGCAAGCCCGATAACCATTTCCTTCGATTGCTCCTGGGTAAGGATCGAGCGGAGAATGCGTGCCGCAACCATTCCAACGCCGTGCCTTGCAACGGCGTCATCTTCCTTGTCCCCTCCTTCTGATTCCGGCGTCACGTAACAGAACTTGAGGTTGAACCGGTTGCGGATGCGTTCTTCGAGCTCCGACAGCGCTGACAGCCGATGGTCGATATCGATCGTCACGATGCCGCTTGTTCGCGCATCGGCAATCAGGCGGGCAACTTTCACACGCGAGACTCCAAGGATTGAGGCGATCTCATTCTGTGTCTTTTCAGCGACATAGTAGAGCCATGCCGCTCGGACCACCATGTCGGTTTCACTCAGGTCACGTTCGTTCATCGCGATTCTCCTCCGTTACCCTGACTATCATTTGTTCATACGACGAGCAAAAGTATTTTCTGTTTGACTTTTTGTGCGCGCGATGAACAAATGATCACGCTTGGTGGAGCAAGCGTCTCTCAGGGAGGATTTGATGACAGACACAGAAGACAGATCGAACGTTTTCGGAAAGATTTCGCGCCGCGACCTATTGAACTGGGGCGGCAAGGCCGGCGGTGCCGTGGCCGTGGCCGCAACCATGCCGAAGATGGCGGAATTCGTACTGGGTTCTACGCCGGCATTTGCCGCGGACAAACCCCTGAACATTGCCGTTATCGGCCAGCAGATGTCCGCTCAGTCTGATCAGCGCGCCTGGGAAGGCATGCAGACCTGGATGAAGGGCATGGGCGTCGACAAGACATGGAAGATGAACCTGACCGATGCCAAGGGCGACCCGGGCAAGCTGGTTTCGCAGATCCAGGACGCAGTGACGGCGAAGGTCGATGCGATCATCGTCCTTTTCGCGACGCTGACGGCGGCCCACGCCGCGCTCGACACGGTGAAGCAGTCCGGCATTCCGTTCTTCAGCATCGACTCGGGCTGGCAGGATCCAGCGATCGCTGACCTGACCAGCAACAACTATATCCTCGGCGGTGCGCCGTCGCAGTACATGGCCGACCGCCTGCTGGGCCAGGGCAAGAGCAAGGCGAAGATCGCCTCGATCATCGCGAATTTCCACCATGGCACGCGCAAGCGCGGCAAGGTTCTGGAAGTGCTGCTGTCGGAGAATAACTGGATCGAACAGGTCGATTCTCGCGTCATCCAGTATGACGGCTTCTATGAAAAGACGCAGAACATCGTCAACGACTGGCTGACCCGCTACGGCGACGAACTCGACTGCATCTGGTGCCCCTGGGACGAGCCTGCCATGGCGGCTTCCGAGGCCATCGTGGCGAAGGGCCTGCAGGACAAGATTTTTGTCGTTGGCGCCGATGGGCATCCGACAGCCTTGCAGCGTATGCGTGACGGCGGTGCCAAGTGGCCGCAGAAGGCAACCAGCGCACAGGCCTTTGAACTCTGGGGTGCCTATTGCGGCTGGCTCGTCAACGAGATCGTCGGCAAGGGCGGCGACGCCAAGAAGCTCGTGCCGGTGCCGATCGTCGAATTCCCGACGCCGCTGCTCGTCAGCGAAGTCAACGTGCCGGGCAAGGCCGATCAGCCCTGGTCGGCAACCGACCTCTACTATCTCTACCAGGAACGCGTGCTCAAGGGCATGAAAGGCTGACCTCCCAAGCTGGCCGGCGGCTCCTGCTGCCGGCCACCCTCGAAGCCTTTGACATCGAGATAAGCGTAACATGAGCGAAGAACTATTGCGGGTCGAGAGCGTCTCGAAGGCGTTCGGCGGCGTCCAGGTTTTGCAGAATGTCAGCCTGTCGCTGAAAGGCGGCGAGGTGCTGGCGCTAGTCGGCGCGAACGGTGCCGGCAAATCGACGCTGATCAAGGTGATCTGCGGCGCGCATCCGGCCGACAAGGGTGCCATCTGGATCGGCGGCGAGAAGCAGAATTACCGGACGGTGCGTGAGGCGGTTGCCGCCGGCGTGTCTGTGGCCCACCAGCACAACATGACGATTTCGCGCCTCACCGGCGCACAGAACATCGAACTCGGCCGCGAGCCCACCCGCTTCGGCCTCATCGACAAGCGCGAATTGCGTCGTCGGGCCGAGGCCCTGTGGCGGGCCTTCGATGTCAATATCGACATCGATGCGGAGTGCGGCGATCTCGGTTCCGGCGAGCAGAAGATCGTCGACATTCTCAAGGCGCTTGCGACCAACCCACGCATCCTCATCCTCGATGAGCCGACGGCAACACTGACGATCGGCGAGAGCAAGCGGCTTTTTGCCTTCCTCGACAAGCTGCGCGAGAAAAACATCGGCATCATCTTCATCTCGCACCACCTGCAGGAGGTTCTCGACCACTGCGACAGCGTCGTGGTGCTGAAGGACGGCAGACTGATTCATCAGGGCGTGGTTGATGAAAACCTGACGCGAGAGGACATCGTCCAGCTGATGATCGGCCGCAGCATCGTGCAGGGAAGACGGGAGTCCGCATCAGTTGCCGATGAAAAGGTTGTGTCCGTCAAGGACCTGAAAGTCGCAAGCCTGCATGTGGAGAATTTTGAAGCGGCGCGGGGGGAAGTGGTTGGTATCGCCGGCCTGATCGGCGCCGGGCAGACGGAATTCCTGCAGTGTCTCGCGGGAGCGAGACGTCCGGGTGCGCTCGGCGCCGTCAATGTCTTTTCGAAGAGCGGATTGCCGAAGACCGTCGGCGATGCAGTCATGCAGGGTATCTGTCTGGTGCCGGCTGATCGCGCCCATACGGCCATGTTCGGTGCTCTGTCCGTCGAGGAAAATCTGTCTTCGGCGTCGCTGGCTGGATTGTCTGCAAGTGGCTTTGTTTCCAACCAGAAGGCTAGGACGCGCGCGGCAGATCTGATCAAGGCGCTTGCCATCAAGTGCGCAGGGCAGCGCCAGAAAGTTCAGGAACTTTCGGGCGGCAATCAGCAGAAGGTATCCTTCGCCCGCTGGCTTTCCCGTCCCGGCCTGAGTGAGGGCGACCTCAAGAACCAGATATTCCTGCTCGACAACCCGACAGAGGGTGTCGACGTCGGGGCCAAGGCGGAATTTTACGCGCTGATTGCGCGGCTGGCGAAGCAGGGTGCAACGGTGATCGTCACCAGCGCCGAGTTCACGGAACTGATCGCGATCTGCGACCGCATTTACTGCATCTCCGACAATACACTTCGCGATCACTTTCCGGCGGCGGATATGACCGAAGAAGCACTCCTGCTGAAAACGAACTGAAGGATCCATGACAGTGACAGAGAACACGATCAAAATTCAGCAGCCGCGATCGATAAACTGGATGGACTTCGTCAGCCGCTATGGCACCGTTTTCGCAGCCGTGCTGATCTTCATCGCATTCTCGATCTTCAGCCCGCGCTTCCTCAGCGCCAATAACCTCAGCAACGTGCTCGTGCAGATATCCACGTTGACGGTTGTGGCAAGCGCCTTGACGGTGGCCGTCGTCAGCGGCGAGTTCGATCTTTCGGTCGGGCAGGTGGCCGGACTTTCGGCTATGCTGGTTGCGGGGCTGCTCGTGCTGAACAACCAGCCGGTCTACGTTGCCATCCCGCTGTCTATCCTGTCCGGTCTCATCATCGGCATCGTCAATGGCTTCCTGGTGACGAAGCTGCGCATTCCTTCCCTGATCGCCACGCTGGGCATGGGGCCGATCGCACTCGGTATCAATTATGCCTATAGCGGCGGCGACAGCATCTACGCACAGATGCCCGACTCCTTCTACTATCTGTCGACCGGCCGCATCTTCGGGTTCTTCCCGGTTCCTGTGCTGCTCGCCATCATCGTGGTCATCGCAGTCCACACGCTGATCAACCGCACCCGCTATGGCCGCGCAACCGTTGCCACTGGTACCAATATCGTTGCTGCCCGCCTTTCCGGCATCAATGTCAACCGCTGCCGCCAGATCGCCCTGGTGATCTCTGCAACGGGAGCTGCTGTTGCCGGCGTAATGTTGACGGCCCGCCTCGGCACGGGTCAGCCCGGCGCCGGCGAGCCCTATCTCATGGATGCGCTGACGGCAGTCTTCATCGGCATGACGGCATTCCGGCCGGGCCGGGCTTCCGTGGAAGGGACCATCATCGGCGTGTGCATCATCGGCATGCTGGACAACGGCCTCAATCTGCTGGGTGCGCCATTCTATCTGCAGAACATCGTGCGCGGCGTCGTGATGATCGCAGCTGTCGCGCTTGCCGTGCTGCGTGGCGAAATCCGCTTCTTCTAAAAGGATCATATCGTGTCAGACAACAGTCTCAATAAAGGCCAACCTGCGGCGGATGTCGGATCTGCCGGCCGCAGCAACAGCCAGCTCATGGACCTCTACAAGATGATGCGGCGCATCCGCACCTTCGAGGAAAGAGTGGGTGAACTCTTCATCCGTGGACAGTCCGCCGGTTCCATGCTCCATCTGTCGATCGGCGAGGAATCGAGCGCCGCGGGCGTCTGTGCCGTCATGCAGCCGCAGGACACCTTCACCACCCATCATCGTGGGCATGGCATTTTCCTGGCGCGTGGTGCTGATCCCCGGCAGATGATGGCCGAAATCGGCGGCAAAGAGACGGGCTATTGCCGCGGCAAGGGCGGCTCCATGCACATCGCCGACATGGCACTCGGCCATCTCGGTGCCAACGCCATCGTCGGTGGCGGCATCCCGGCCGTGGTCGGAGCCGGCCTTTCAAGCAAATATCTCAAGCAGAACTCGGTCTCGATCGCCTTCTTCGGCGACGGGGCCGCGCAGCAGGGCATTCTGTATGAAAGCATGAACATGGCGGCCCTCTGGGACCTGCCTATTCTCTTCGTCTGTATCAACAACCAGTACGGCATGGGCACGCGCATCGATCAGGCGACCCGTAACACACGGATTGATGAACGCGCTCGTGCTTTTGGCCTTAACGGCGTGATGGTCGATGGCAATGATGTCGAAGCGGTGCGCGAACAGGCGAGCTGGCTGATCGACGAAGCTCGTGCCGGAAAGCCCGGCTTCCTGATGATCGACGTCTATCGCTTCTTCGGCCACGCCCGGATGGACAAGAGCCCATACCGTGACGAGGCGGAAGAGCTGGAGGGCCGCAAGAAGGATCCCGTTCTCTTTGCCCGCAGCAAGCTGATCGAAGGCGGCCTCGAAAAGGAAAGCGTGCTCGATGCACTCGACAAGGAGATCGCCGCCGAGATGGACGCTACGATCGACTTCACGGTGGAGTCCGAGGCACCACCGCTCACCTCCATGTTCCGCGACGTCTATGCCGTCGGCGAACCCGAGCCGGAGCCCGTCAGCGTCCGGATCGACCGCGTACTTGCCAGGGATGATGCATGATGACCTCGACCACTTATAGAGATGCGTTGCGCAAGGCGCTTGACGATGCGATGGCCGAAGACAAGACGATCGTCGTCATCGGCGAGGAAGTAGGCCGGTACGGCGGAGCCTATGGCGTCACCAAGGACTTGATCAAGACCTACGGTGCCGAGCGGCTGATCGATACTCCGATTTCCGAGCCTGCCATCATCGGCGCTGCGGTGGGGGCCGCGATGACCGGGCTGCGCCCGGTCGCGGAGCTGATGTATATCGACTTCCTCGGCATGACTATGGACCAGCTCGCCAACCAGGCGGCCAAGATCCGCTATATGTTCGGTGGCCAGATCGGTGTGCCAATGGTGCTGCGCACCCAGGGCGGCACGGGCCGCTCCGCCGGCGCGCAGCATTCCCAGAGCCTCGAGGCCTGGGTCATGCACACGCCCGGCCTGCGCCTGGCGATGCCGGCAACGGCCGCCGATGCCTATCACCTGCTGCGCCAGAGCCTGACCAAGCCGGACCCGGTCGTCTTCATCGAGCACAAGGCGCTCTATACCCGCAAGGAAGAAGTCGACTTCGATGCCGACCCTCTTCCCTGGGGCAAGGCGGCGGTGCGGCGCTCAGGCGACGATCTGGTTATCGTCACCTATTCCCGGCAGGTTTTCTATGCAATGGAAGCCGCCGAGATGCTCGCCAAGAAGGGCATCGAGGTGACCGTTATTGATCTGCGCACGCTCAACCCACTCGATTTCGACACCGTGCGCGAGCACGTCGAGCGCGTCGGCAAGGCGATGGTCGTGTCCGAAGGTGTCATGACATCAGGTGTCGCGGCAGAACTTGCAGCCCGCATCTCGGAAGAATGCTTCGATTTCCTCGAGCAACCGGTCGTTCGTGTTGCCGGCGAGGACATCCCGATCTCCGTCTCACAGGAACTTGAATCCGGCAGCGTACCTTCCGCCCGCAGCATCGCCGACGTCGCCGAAAGAATGCTGTCATGAACGAGCGTATCCTAAAGATGCCGCGTCTCGGCGAGACGATGGAGGAAGGCAAGATCGTCGGCTGGTTGATCGACATCGGTGACAGCTTCAAGCGCGGCGACTCCATCATCGAGATCGAGACAGACAAGACGATTGCCGAGTTTCCGGCGCTCGGCGACGGGCGGCTGAACGAAATCCTCGTCTCCATCGGCGACACGATCGAAGTCGGCATGCCGCTGGCCCGCATCGACATTGGCGCAGGGCCTGATTGGACCTCGGAAGAGGGCGAAGAGAGCCAGTCGTCCACCGAGGCGGCTGTCGCAGCCGCCTCGGAAGGCATGGTTGAAACCGACCTTGCCATGCCGCGCCTCGGCGAAACGATGGAGGAAGGACGGATAGCAAAATGGCTCAAGGCACCGGGCGATAGATTCGTCCGCGGCGAAGCCATCATAGAGATCGAGACGGACAAGACGATCGCCGAATTTCCCGCCCTGACGGACGGCCGCCTCGAGGCCATCCTGCAGGGTGAGGGAGAGATGGTCACGGTCGGCGAGCCGATCGCGCGCATCGAGATCGCGGCCGGCGCTGCCGCCGAGGCCGGGCCTGCCCCAATTCAAGGCGGCAACGAGACCGCCGCGGCACTACCTGATATCCGCCGCAGGGCGTCAGCCTCGACCAACCCAGCCGGACGCACGCGGGCAACACCGCTCGCACGGCGCCTGGCCCGCAAGGCTGGTCTCGACATCGCTGCGCTTTCTGGCAGCGGTCGGCGTGGCCGTATCGAGAAGGATGATGTGCTTGCTGCGATCAATGGCGAGACGCCATCGGCAGTGGCCGTGGTGCCGGCGGAAGTGCGCTTCGCGGCGTTGCCACGCGGCCGCATGGCCTATCTGGACACCGGCGCCGGTACCGGGCTGCCAGTCCTCCTCATGCATGGTTTCTCCGGCGACCGGACAACATGGGCATCGGTCGTGGCCGGCCTCAAGAGAGCGGGACGCCGGGTGATCGTTCCCGATCTGCCTGCCCATGGTCTGACCGAGATCGCGGGGACTGATGCGCGGGACCTGTTCATGGATCTTGTACCGCTTCTGGATGCGCTCGGCGTCGAGAAGATCGACGTCATCGCCCATTCGCTGGGTTCGGTCGCCGCCGTAGCGCTCGCCTCGGCAGCCACCGGCCGGGTCGCCTCGCTCTCGCTGATCGCCCCTGCGGGTCTCGGTTCCGAGATCGACGGCCACTTCGTAAATGGCATGGCAAATGTGAAGGCGGCTGGCGAGGCGGCCCATCTACTCCGACGCCTTTCTGTCAACCGGGTCGACCTCTCCGAGGCCGCGCTCGACGCGCTTGCGGCAAGCCTTGCAAAGGGGAGGCTCAAGGATCTCGCGGAGGCAATATCGGGCCCGTCGGGCCAGAAGGTCGATATCCTGCCAATGATCGAACGCCTTTCCGCGGTCATGCCTGTCCGCGTGTTGTTCGGCACGGAGGACCGGATCATTCCATGGATGCACATTCTGGCTCTGCCACCACGCGTGGCAATCCATCTGCTGCAGCGCTCCGGCCATATGCCGCAGTGGGACCAGACGAAGGATGTGCTCGATATAATTCTTTCGTGAGGTGAAACAAACATGTCCGATACAGCGGAGAAAGTGAAAGACGCACAACGTCGGATCGGCCTGCTGGCAAAGGCAAGCCCGGAACTCTTTGGGGGCTTTGCCCGCGTCAGCAAGGCGGCTGCCGCTGCCGGCAGCTTCAGTGCCGCACAGAAGGAACTGATGGCCGTTGCCATTGCCATATCCAAGGGCTGCGAGGACTGCATCCTCTACCATGTGGATGCGGCAGTGAAGCATGGCGCCCGGGAAGCCGAACTGGTGGAGGCGCTGGACGTCGCTATCGAAATGGGTGGCGGCCCGGCTGTCATGTATGGAGCAAAAGCACTGGAAATCATGCGCGCGCTTCAATAGCGCTGATGATGCGCCGGCTGGGGAGCCGGTGCGGGAGGAGAGTAATGAGCTATTTCCTGACCGCGGATGGCGGTACCGAGAGCCTTCGGGCGCGTGTCTACGATCTTTCGGGCCAATGCCTCGGCAGTGTCGCCGTTCCCTACGAGACGAAGTTCTCGGCGGGTGCCCGCGCCGAACAGGATCCCGAGGACTGGTGGCAGGCGTTTGTGGCAGCCTCGCGCCAAGCAATCGGTGAGGCACGAGTCGATCCGTCAGCGATCGAGGCGATCACGCTTGCGACGACCAGTTGCACGGTTGTCGCCCTCGATGAGAACGGCCGGGCGCTTCGCCCGGCCATTATCTGGATGGATGTGCGCGCCAATGCGGAGGCCGATGCCGTTCTTGCAACGGGCGATCAGGCGCTCGTTTCGAATGGCGGCGGGTGCGGACCCGTGTCGGCCGAGTGGATGATCCCGAAGGCATTGTGGATCGCCAGAAATGAGCCGGATGTCTTCGAGCGCGCCCACACCATCTGCGAATACCAGGATTTCATGACCATGCGGCTGACCGGCGAGCGAGCCGCCAGTCTCAACAATCTGACGCTGCGCTGGCACTATGCAACGGATCGTGGGGGCTGGCCGAAGTCCCTGGTCGAACAACTCGGCCTGTCCGCGCTGTTGGAGAAATGGCCGGAACGGGTGGTGGCACCCGGTGGTGTCGTGGCGAACCTGTCTACCCGTGCTGCCGACGAGCTTGGACTTTCGACGAAGGTGAAGCTTGTGCAGGGCGGCGCCGATGCATTGATCGGCATGATCGGCCTTGGGGTCGCGAAGCCGGGACAACTCGCTCTGATTACCGGTTCGTCGCACCTGCAGTTCGGCGTTACCGAGCATGCGGTCAACGCGCCGGGTGTGTGGGGCACATATCGCGACTGCGTCTATCCGGATCGTTACATCATCGAGGGTGGCCAGACATCGACCGGGTCGATCATCGCCTGGCTCGGCCGCGTGATGAACGGTACGATGGACCTCGACGTGATGAACCGCAAGGCGCTGGCGCTGGAGCCGGGCTGCGACGGTTTGCTCGTGCAAGATCATTTTCAGGGTAACCGCACGCCCTATACCGATCCGCTGTCGCGGGGCGCCATTGTCGGCCTGACGCTCGCCCATGAGCCGCATCATATCTTCCGCGCCATCATGGAAGGAATCGGGTTTGGAACCCGCGCCATCCTCGACACCATGGCCGATGCCGGCTACCGCGGCACCGAGATCACCATCGGTGGCGGCGCCGGGGCATCAGATTTATGGCTGCAGATCCACGCCGACACCGCGGGGCTGCCGGTCTGCGTGCCCGCATCGCGTGATGCGCCCTCCGTCGGCTCCGCCGTTCTGGCAGCCCACGGCGCCGGGCATTTTGCCACGATTGACGAAGGCATTGCGGCGATGGTGCGTCCGGGCAAGCGCATCGAGCCCCGTACTCGCGAGATGGCGCTCTACAACGGCATTTACCAGCAGTACCGGGCGCTTTATCCGGCGCTGAAATCCGCATTTGCAAAGGAGAAACAGGCACATGGCTGATGCAGACTTCAGGCTAGATGGCAAGCGCGCCGTCGTCACTGGTGCAGCGCGCGGAATCGGGCGGGCAATTGCTGAACGATTGGCTCTAGCAGGCGCCCATGTCATTATAGCGGACCGCGACGAGGCCGAAGGTGCTATCTTGGTTGATGCCATTGCCGGCGCGGGTGGAAAGGCGGCATTCGTCGCGTTTGATGTGGCGCAGCCCGGGATGGTAGCCGCTGCAGTCGAGACCATTTATGCGAGCCACGGCGCTGTGGACGTGCTTGTCAACAATGCAGGCATCGTGCGCAACGTGCCGGCTCTGGAGATGAGGCTGGACGACTGGAAGTCCGTGCTGGATATCGATCTCGGCGGCGTCTTCAACTGTGCGCAGGCTTTTGGCCGCCATATGGTGGCCGCCGGGCGAGGCTCGATGGTCAACATCTCGTCCATCTGCGGCGAGGTCACGGTCCATCCACAGCCGCAGGTGTCCTACAATGCAGCCAAGGCTGGCGTGAATCTTTTGACCAAATCGCTGGCGGTGGAGTGGGCAAAGAGCGGCGTCCGGGTCAATGCCGTGGCACCCGGCTATGTAGGTACTCAACTCACGCTGCGCGGCCGCAGCAATCCGGAATGGTTCGACACCTGGATCCGGATGACCCCGATGGGGCGCCTCGGTGAACCGCGCGAGATTGCCAACGCCGTCCTTTTCCTCGCTGCCGACGCGTCGAGCTACATCACCGGCACGGTGCTGACGATCGACGGCGGCTATACCGCAATGTAAAAAACGGAGACCCCAGATGAGATCTTCCAACCGCACCGTTCTCGTGACCGGTGCCAGCCGCGGCATCGGCGCTGCCATCGCGCTCGGACTTGCCCGCAGAGGTTATGACGTGGCGCTCAATGACATCGAGCGGCAGAAGGATGCACTTTCAGACGTTGCCGGCCAGATCGAGGCCATGGGCCGGCGCACCGTGATCGCGTTTGCCGATGTGAGCAGAAAAGGCGAAGTCGAGGCTATGGTGAAGACTGTGGCCGATTCATTCGGGCACATCGACGCTGTCGTCAACAACGCCGGCATTCTGATCGCCGGGGAAGTGGAAGGCCTCAGGGAAGAATATTGGGACAGCGTCATGGATGTGAACGCCAAGGGCACGTTCCTGGTTATACAGGCGCTTTTGCCGCTGATGAAGGCTCGCAAATATGGCCGTATCGTCAACATCGCCTCCATCGGCGGCAAGCACGGCGCGCCTTCTCAGGCACACTATTCGGCGTCAAAGGCCGCGGTCATGGGCTTCACCCGTGTTCTGGCCCAAGAAGTCGGTGTCGACGGCATTACCGCGAACTGCGTCTGTCCGGGGATCATCCTGACCGACATGGGACGCGTCAATCTTGACGATCCGGAGGTACGCAACAGCTGGCAGGAAAAGACCGCGATCCGCCGCATCGGCGATCCCGAGGATGTGGTGGGCACGGTCGCCTTCTTCGCTTCAGATGACGCGGGCTTTATTACTGGTCAAAGCCTTAATGTGGACGGCGGGATCGTGTTGAGCTAGGCAACGTTAGACCCGCTGGTACGTCATTCCAGCGGGTTTCGGATCCAAGTCTCATGAAGAGCTTTAAAAGCGGGCGTTTCCATTCTGGCCGGCTTATAAGAGTGCAGCGTGACGGGTTACAAGAAGTCAACGCCAGGATATCATCGCGACGGGATAAACTCCAGCGAATGCGCACAACGTCAATTCAGGACAACGGTCTCACAGCCACTTCCTTCGCAACATCCTTGTCGACCGGTGTATCGTATGTCATCAGCATGTAGCCAAGCACCGAATAGAAACCGACCGTGGCGATTAGGTCGAACACACCTTGCTGTCCGAGCAAGACAGAAATCCTCGTTTCCAGATCGGGCGGCAGGCGATGCAGATCGAATAGCGCATCGACGGCTTGGGTAATAAGGCCATCTTCACCCTCCGGTGTAGCGCGTATCGCAAGGATGCGCGCATCGGTCATTCCGAGTGCGCGGGCGCGACTGACATGGTGAGCCCATTCATAGGAGGAACCCATCCGGTGAGCGGCGCGCAGGATCACGACCTCAGAGCGGAGGGGCCCCAGGGCGCTATCCTTGACGATGTGTTGGCGCAATGGAGCCCAGGCTTTGAGGAGCGCCGGATGATGCGCCATGGTGCGGTAGACGTTCAGTGCGCCTGCGAAGCCTGGCAGCATGTCGGCGATTTCGTCCGGCCAGTTGTCGTCGGAGAGGGGCGGGCAGGGGGACGTCGTCATCACGAGCGCTCCGAAGTTTAGGCCGTTACGGCAGCGTTGACAGCGTCCGTCAGCCGGTCGACAATCATATCGATTTCGTCCGGGCGGATGATGTAGGGAGGGGCGAGCAGGATGTGGTCGCCGTGGCGGCCATCGATCGTGCCACCCATCGGATAGCACATCAGGCCTCTTCGCATGGCTTCCTTCTTGATTCGGGAATGGGTTTTAAGGGCGGGGTCAAAGGGCGTTTTGTTGTCCCTGTCCGCCACAATCTCGACGCCGCGAAACAGACCGCGACCGCGAATATCTCCGACATAAGGCGACTGCCCGAGACGGGCCTCAAGCCCCGCCTGAAGGCGCTCGCCCATTGCCAGGACATTATCCATCAGGCCGGGACGGGTCAGGATTTCAACCACCTTGTTAGCGGCGGCGGCCGCCATTGGGTGGCCGATATAGGTGTGACCATGCTGGAACAGCCCGGAACCATCAGCGAAAGCATTATAAATCCTGCTCGATAGCATCACTGCGCCGATCGGCTGGAAACCACCCCCCAGACCTTTAGCGATTGTGACGAGATCGGGCACGATGCCTTCCTGTTCCAGTGCGAATATCGTTCCTGTACGACCCATGCCGCACATCACTTCATCGAGGATCAGAAGCACGCCGTATTTATCGCAGACCTGCCTGATCTTCTTGAAGTAATCAGCGACCGGGCCTACTGCGCCTAGGGTAGCACCAACGACCGGTTCGGCAATGAAGGTCATGACCTGATCGGGCCCAAGCTCCAGGATCTTCGCTTCCAGCTCCGCTGCCAGACGGGTTGCGTAGGCTTCCGGCGTCTCTTCAGGCGACATATCACGGTATGCATAGCAGGGCGAGATATGATGCGTTTCCGGTAGGATGGGCTGGAATTGCGCGCGGCGCCATGCGTTGCCACCTGCCGCCAGCGCGCCGATCGTGTTGCCATGATAGCTCTGCCGGCGTGCGATAATATGGCGCCGCTGCGGCTGACCCATCTCCACAAAATATTGGCGGGCCATCTTGAGAGCAGCCTCTACGGCTTCCGAGCCACCCGAAACCAGATAAACGTAGTCGAGACCTTCCGGTGTCAGCGCCACAAGTTTCTCGGCAAGCTCTTCGGCCGCATCCGTGGTGAAGAAGGATGTGTGGGCATAGGAGATGCGGCCCATCTGTTCCCTCATAGCCTCCAGCACTTCAGGATGATTGTGTCCAAGGCAACTGACGGCGGCGCCGCCCGAACCGTCTAGATAACGCTGGCCTTCATTGTCAATAACGTAGACCCCCTCTCCAGCAACGGCGCGCGGCAGATCGGAGGCGATGGAACGGTGGAGTATTTTGGTCATAGAAGTGTCCTGGCTGCGCGCTCGGGTGTCGACGGGGAAGTGTTGTCACACGCCAGATTGCAGATCCGGAGAAAAAGTGCAACAATTGTTTTATTTTTTCATATACGAAACGATCGTATCTCCCATGGATGGCGCCTGCCGATCGACGCGATCACCCTGAAATATTGACTTTCGTGCTGACCTGGGGAACAGCATGGTTGAAACAGCGAGGTAGGGCATGAACCAAGTGTTGCAGAACGATCCTCTGCGTTCGCTTATCGTCGAACGCTTCGATGGCATGTCGCCGCAATTGCAACAGGCGGCTCGCCACATCATCGAACACCCACAGGAAGTGGCGCTGGTCTCCATGCGGGAACTTGCGCGGAGCGCCGGTGTGCAGCCCTCGACTATGACTAGGCTTGCGAAGTTCCTGGGTTTGTCCGGCTATGACGACATTCGCATGCATTATGCCGAGCTTATCCGTGGCGGCAGCGAGGGCTTTGCCGCTCGCGCCGCTTTGAAAGGAGGCCGTCGGAGGGGTGAAGCGAAAGAAGGCTTGGCGGAACGGATGCTAAGCGGGCTTTCGGCACAGATTGCCAGCCTCTGCGAACCCCATGCGTTGGCACGGCTCGGTTCGGCCGCAACTCGCCTTTACGACGCGCGCCGAATCTATGTTCTCGGGCTCCGCTCTTGCCACTCCGTGGTATGGCATTTCCACTACGTCATGAACTTGCTCGGCCAGAAATCGGTGCATCTTGACGGTCAGGCTGGAACGGGCGGCGACGGGCTCATTCGAGCCGGCGCGCAGGATGTTCTCCTGGTGATCTCGATCAACCCCTATGCCCGTGAGACGCTTGAACTGGCGGAGGTCGCCCGCGGCAAGGGAATGGGGGTCGTTGCCATCACTGATAGTGAGGTTTCTCCGCTGGTGTCCCTCGCTGATGAGGTGATCCTGTGTCCGACTGAAAGCCTGACCTTCTTTCACACGTTGACGCCAGCGCTCGCTATCTCGGAAGTCCTGTGTGGGCTGCTGGCAGCGAGGGACGAGTCTGCGAGCCTTGAGGAGTTAAAGCGCGTAGATCAGCATCTTAAAGCCCTGAACACCTATGCGACATCTATTCCGCATCGAAAGATATAAGCCGGATCGCGGTCATGGGCTATCCGCTTCGATCCGCAGGTCCTTGATCAGCGCTTCACGCCGTGCAAGGGCGTTGACGGCGGTTTCTCCCAGACTGCCCGCAACCAGGTTGAGTAAGCCCTCGCAGAAAACGACGTAAGCGCCCATGCTGTTGCTGAAGAAGCTGCTGGCGTGCGGAACAAAGAATGCATGTTCGGAAGGCGCGACGAGCGGTGATGACCGGGTGTCGGTGACGGCGATTACGCGAATACCGTAGCGCGCAGCAATGGTCGCGACATCTGCTACATTCCGCGTATAGGGCGCGCAGCTGGCGACAACAAGCACGTCGCCCGCCGAAAGCTGGGCCAGCCCCTCCGCTTCACCAAGGCGCGGTGAGTCAAGAAGGCCGACATCGTCGCGCAGCATCGAAAGCCCGTAGGTCAGGAAGCTAGCGAAGGCATGGAACTGCCTTACACCATATACCCGAATACGGGGCGCGTGGGCCAGCAGCGCTGCTGCGTGCCGCAGGTGCCCGTCGTCGAGTTGGGCGAGGAAGCCGTCGATATTGGCTTTCGATTCTATCGCCAGCCGTACGAGGACTGCGTGTTCTTCGCCGTCGCCCTTTCGCGCGGAAATTAGCCGGCCCGCCTGTCGGCTGTAGAAGTAGCGCTCGTCGTCGGTGATTGCCTCGCGGAAAATGCCCTGGAAATCGTTGAAGCCACCATAGCCCAGACGCTGGGCGAGCCGCGTGAGCGTCGATGGGTTGACGCCAAGTGCCGCCGACAGCTCCGATATGCTTCGAACCGCAGCCTGTTCCGGTATATCGACCAGTCGCGATAAGACGTCGAGCGCTTTGCTGCCCAACGACAAACCCGTCTCGCCACGCCTTATGTCGACGGTCAGCGCCCGCAATTCTTCCAGCGTCCGTGGACGCTCGAAAGTGGTTGGCAGGTCATTGCCCGTCATTCAACATCCTCATGCGAGACAAAGCGCATCGTTCGAAAAACGAAAGCGCGGAACCGATTCTGCATTATCATAGACGGTGCATTCAACCTTGTCCGCCCTGATGGCAAAATGCGCGGTCGACAGCGTATTCTCGTTATCGGGATCGTCGGGTTGTGTTCGATAGATTGGTAGTGCCTCCTCCTTCGTGTCGCGCAAAATGGCAAGAGGCTCGACGCCAGCTTCGCCGGCGAATGCGATCATCTCATCCCCGCGCCGTTGTCGCGACCGGGAGGAAGCCGTCACCACCTGTTCCTCCTTTGCCATTTGGTCGTGGATGAGGTGGTTGGCATGGCTTGAAGGCATGATCACCGGCACCACCGATGCATCCGCGTGGGTAAATTCGACGCTAAGGATGTTCTTTCCGCCAGGGGAGGCAAGAGTGAGGTGGAAGGCGCCTGATCTCGGCATGGACCGCAGCAAATCTATGGCCTCTCCCGGAGAGGCGCAGTCAAGCAGCGCCCGTGTCAAGACCATGCGGGGCAGCCCGTTGCCACTCCGTCGCGAGCGGATGTTGTTGACGGTCACGACGAGGCCAGCATCGTTGACCGCAAATGTGTGCCCAGGAATGGAGGCGGGATAGACAAAAGCCGAGAAGGCGCGGCCATCAGTCGGCCGCACCGTGGCGATCGCACATCCGGCGCGCAAACCTGGATCGCCGTCCTCGTTATGGGCAACCACCGGATTAGCGCCCGGCAGCTGCACCGTTGTGCAGCCGTCAGGGCTCATCGCCCAGATGTCACCGCGGCAATTCCAGGCAAAGACTTTCTCGAACGGCAGATCAAGGCCTTCGGCGAGACCGTGCAGCTCTTGCAGGTATTGCGGGTAATGCTTCTCCGTCAACGACAGTGCTGTCGCCACGCGCTCGCTATCGCAAAAGGAGGTAACCACCGCCCAGGCGTGCGTGCGAACGAGATGATGATGTGCAGCTGCGGCGCCCTGACGACCAAGCGCCTTGCCGATCTCATGGCCGTCACCTTCGATGGTAAGGGCCGTGAGCCGATTGGAAATATTAATGGACATGCTGGAGGAACTCTCGAAGACGAGGATTTTCAGGATTGTCGAGAAGGGTTGCCGGGTGGCCGTCAACCGTGATCTTGCCGCCCTCCATGAAGATCAGCCGCGTGCCCACCTGCCGGGCAAAAGCGATTTCATGGGTTACGACGATCATGGTCATGCCCTCTTCGGCAAGTGACTGCATGACTTTCAGCACTTCCTGCCGCAATTCGGGGTCAAGGGCCGAGGTCGGCTCATCGAACAGCATGAGTTTCGGTTTGACGGCAAGTGCACGGGCAATGGCGACACGCTGTTGCTGTCCACCGGACAGTTCTGACGGGTAGTGGTCGCCGCGCTCGGCGAGCCCGACCTTGGCTAGCAGGGCCTTTGCCTGTTGCTGCGCCTTCTCCTTGCTAATGCCACGCACCCGGCGCGGACCGAAGGCGACATTTTCCAGTGCCGTCATCTGCGGGAAAAGGTTGAACTGCTGAAAGACCATGCCAGCTTCCTGGCGGATTAACCGGACGCGCGAGCGTCCTTCTTTGACGCTGATACCGTCCACGACAACGTCACCACTATCGATTTCCTCAAGCGCGTTGATGCAGCGCAGCAGCGTCGATTTGCCGGAGCCAGACGGGCCGATCAGCACGACGACCTCGCCTGCATTAATGCCAAGGTCCACATCCCTGAGGACCGTGATCGGGCCAAATGTCTTGGTTACATTCCTGAATTCGACGATGCTCATAGGATCCGCATCCTTTTTTCCGTATAGCGAAGAACCATGGTCAGGAGGCCGGTCATCAGGAGATAGAGGATCGCTACGGCGGTCCATATTTCCACGGCGCGAAAGTTTGAGGCCATGATTTCCTGCCCTTGTCGGGTAAGTTCGCCAACGCCAATGACGATGAACAGCGATGTGTCCTTCAGGCTGACGATGAACTGGTTGCCAAGTGGCGGGATCATTCGCCGAAAGGCGATAGGACCGATGACATAGGCGAGCACTTTCCACATCGGAAGACCGAGCGCCATTCCCGCCTCTTTCAGTCCTTTGTTGACCGATAGCAGGGTGCCGCGAACGATTTCAGCGATATAGGCGCCAGCGTTGAAGATGATCGACGCAATCGCCGCCGTCATCGGATTAACCCGCACATCCGCCAGCATCGGAAGCGCGAAATAGATGAACATCACCTGCACGACGATGGGGGTGCCACGGACGATTTCGACGTAAATGAACGCAACGGCGTTAAGCAGCCAATTGCCGTAGGTGCGCATGAAGCCGGCCAGCGTGCCGACGATGATGCCGCCGACAAGGCCCGCAAGCGCAATAAGAAGAGTCAGACGCGCACCGCCCAATAGGGCGGGCAGTGCGTCGATGACCACCGACCAGTCAAAATCCATCTTCTGTTTCCTTAAAGGCGCGCCGGCATTACCGGCGCGCGTGAGCCGAAGGATGGATCAGAGCTTCGGTTCTGTGCCGAACCACTTCTTGTAGATCGCCGTGTAGGTGCCGTCCTTTTTCAGCTTGGCGAGCGAAGCATTTACCTTGGTGACGAGATCGCTGCCCTTCGGAAAGGCGATGCCATATTGCTGCGCCATCATCTGCTCACCAACAGCCTTCACCTTTCCGCCGCCAGCCATCTTGATGTAATAGAGCACGTTCGGCGTATCGTGCATGGCGGCATCAACACGGCCCGTCTGCAGTTCCATGTAGGCATTGTCGACATTCGGGAACTGCCGCAGTTCCGTGTCTTTGAAATTGGCTTTGGCATAGTCGGCAGCCGACGTGCCGGTCTTGATCGCCAGCGTCTTGCCTTTTAGATCCGAGGGACCAGTGATCTTGCTGTCTGTCGGGACCATCAGCAGGAAGCCGCTGTCGTAATAGCCGTCGGAGAAATCGATGACCTTCTTGCGCTCGTCCTTGATGGTGATGCCGGCAAGCCCGACATCGACCTGTTTGGTCTGGAGCGCAGGAATGATGCCGTTGAAGTCCATCGGCTGAAGCGTATAGCTCACGCCGATATCCTTGGCGACGGCGTCCCACAGGTCAATATCGAAGCCGACATATTTGTCGCCTTGCTTAAATTCAAACGGGACGAAAGCGGTATCGGTGGCGACGACGAGGTCTTTCGCCTGAGCGGCGCCGAAGGATATGGCGGCTGCAACCGCACCGATCAGCAGATGACGAATGCGCATTTTCATGGAGACGTTCCCCTTTGTTGATGCGTCCGAAGTTTGCTCTTCGACGCTGAATGCAAATATAAAATGCTTTTCTGGTCTTGTCGCGTTGAAAATTTGCGAGGCGAGCAAGGCAGGAGGTCGGCAAATGCATGAGTTTTGTGCTTTTGTCGCGTAGCTTACGTATGGAGCCAGAGCGGGTGTTCTTGAAGAAAAAACAGTTACAGCAATGTCCTAGGATGCCAGCAGATACTTTCGGGCGACGGCATGCGTCATCCGGTTGCTCACAGATGAAGCGGTTTGCTTAATTATGATACAAATGAATCTATTGATGCACTGTTGCAACAGTTGTCTCAAAAGAAACGGAAAACGAACTTCCGTAATCTTACAGGAAGGGTCTTGTTAAATTTTAGCCTCCCTTATACGAGCGGCGAACAAGCTTATCGTGGCTGGCTTCGTTCTCCTCCGCCAAACCGAGGGTGCCAGACAATACCATGATCGAAACCCATCAAGGATCCAGTCGATAGCCACTCGACAGGAGCGACGGTTGCTGAACCTCGTCATTTGAGCGTAGGCAGTTTCGCCTTGCTGATAGCCTTTGTCTTCCATTGAGAATGGCGCCGAGATTGCAAGGTCGAACAATTAAGCGTGGGGCGACATCGTGATTAATTTCGACTATAGGCATGGGCTACCCAGCTTGAAACTGGCAGTCGCGGGTTCATGTCTTATCAAGAGCAGCGGTAACGGATGCTGTCCCAGTGAAGCATGCTCCATACGTGAGTCGCTAGGTTCCAGCCTGCTTGGAAATCGTGAAGCAGCAGGCGTCGCATTGCTAGTTGGCTCAGTTCTGTCCCGTCGTGAGCTTTAAGCCGATGTCTGAAGACGTTGACCTTTTCGCCATCTGGAATTCGGAGCGGAGAAATGCGGCCAACTGGCGGACTGGCAGCCGCGGATGCTGCGGCATGATCATAGCGAGACGCAGCAATGGCAAGTTCGGAAGACCGTCCCCGGGCTCAAGGCGGCGCCAGTCTCGGGGCACGGCGCTTTCTGGCAGGACGGTCAGCACGTCGCCGGAGGCCACAGCCAGAGTGATGCCGGCAAGATCTGAGGATGAATAAACGACCCGCCAGTTTCGTTGTTGCTTGTCGAGGGCCGCGAGAATTTGTGGCCTCGCGCGGCAGCCATCCGGGAAAAGTGCAAGTTGCAAGTTTGTCTTGGCCTCAGGTGAGCGGTTCGGCGCACAGCACCATACTTGACGCTCTTCGCGAATGAGCTCTCCCTTGGGCTCCAGCGGATTCTGCGTGATAATAGCGATGTCGAGATCCCGCGTATGGACCATCTGCTCCAGGCGGTGCGAGAAGTCATACTGCAGGTCGAGGCTAACGTTTGGGTATTGTGGGACGAAGCGCTCCATTAGCGCTGTACCGAACAACGTCAAGTAGTCGTCAGGCATTCCGAGCCGCACGCGGCTCTCATTTCGGTCTTCAAGCAGCATTGACAAGGCTTCATCTTCGATAGCACGGATGTGCTGGGCGTAAGCAAGAAGCCGGGATCCAATCGGCGTAAGCGACACGCGCCGGTGAGACCTTTCGAACAGCCGTAGTTCAAGCCGATCCTCCCACTTCCCAATCGTCATGCTGATCGCTGCCTGGCTACGCCCGAGGCGTTCTGCCGCAGCCGTGAAACTGCCTGTTTCGGCGACCGCAACAAATGCGGCCAGGGCATCGCTGTCGAGATTGCGCATGTCGTCGAAAACCTGTCTCAATCTATGCAGATGGAAACCGAGTAAGGATCAATGCTCCTTATACAGCAATAAGAAAATAGGTGATGCCCCTGATGGGAGCCTAATTTATGCTCACTGATGCATAAATAGCCTAATAGGGGAACAAAAGTGACACGAAGCCATCATAACCCTCTCGTAATCGCCCTTATATCCTGGGCCGCCGCCATCTTTGGGCTTGCCGGGCCGGCCGCTGCGGGGACAACCCTTCGCCTGGCGCATGCATCGTCGCCAGACAGCCTGATCAACCAGGCTGCAACCAAGTTCGCTGCGGAAGTTAAGGACAAGACCAAGGGGTCGGTCGATGTCCAAATCTTCCCCAATGGCCAGCTAGGTGACGAAGGCCCTATCGCCGACGGAGTCGGTGCCGGTTCCATTGATATTGGTCTAGGCGGCGCAGTTGATGCGATCGACCCGCGACTCAATGTTCTATCGCTGCCTTTCTTGTTCAAGGACAGTGGCAACGTTCACAAATTCCTCGACAGTGAAGAAGGCAAGAAGGTCCAGGGCTTCGGAGAAGACCGCGGATACCTTATGCTCGGTGTCCTGGACTCCGGGTTCCGCCAGTTTGCGACGAGCAAGGCGATTGAGAAGCCGGCAGATCTATCGGGCCTCAAGATCCGCACACCCCCCAATCCGGTTATCCTGGCGACGATGAAGCAGCTTGGTGCTCTGGCCGAATCCATTCCCTTTGGTCAGGTCTACACCGCTCTGCAGTCGCATACGGTTGCAGCGGTAGAGCCTGAAATGCGCGATTATTACGATTCCAAGTGGTACGAAGTCGCCAAGAACCTCTCCATCTCGAATTACATCTGGACTGCCAACTGGTGGTTTATGAACAAGGACAGCTTCTCTGCGCTCACTGTCGACGAGCAGTCCGCTGTGAAGGTTGCAGCAGCCGATACCGTAAACTGGTATCGCGGCGAGCTCGACCAGGTCTATGCCGAAACTCAGAAGTCGCTGGAAGCGAAGGGTGTAACGGTTACCAAGGTCGATACCGCCCCATTCGCCGCCATGGTTCAGCCTGTTTATACACAGTTCTCCAAGGAATGGGGTGCCGACCTCGTGTCGGCTGTGCAGAAGCAGGCAGCTGTGAACTGAGGTCACCATGGAACCGTCAAGCATTTTTCCCCCGCCGGCGAGGCAGGGGATGATCATCCGTATCATTGAGGCGGTCGGTGTTCTCGCGTTCGTCGTGATGCTCTTTTCGACCTTGCTCGGCGTTATCGCTCGTTATTTCGAGTTTGGCGGCGTCGAGTGGTCGTTCGAAGTCGCCGGCATCGCCTTCATCTGGATCACCTTTATAGGGCTTGTGAACGCGGAGCTGCGTCGCGAGAACGTGGCGTTCGAGGCGCTAAACCAGGCGGCTCCGCCGGCGCTTAAGCGAATTTTTGATGCGATCGCCGTGCTGGCGCTGATCATTATGGGCGTTGCGTTCCTGGTCAGTGGCTGGGCTGTTTGGCAGCGTGGCTGGATGGTGCCGACTTCGGTTCTGCGGCTGCCGAACGGCGTGGTAATTGCCACCGTCCTTATCCTTGGAGCCTTCTCTGTTTTGATCGGCGCCGCGCGCATGCTGCGGATGGTGCGTCCCCTGCAGGATAAAGGAGACCACGCATGACCGTTACCGTCCTCATTCTCAGCTTTTCCTTCATGCTGCTGATCGGCGTGCCGATCGCATGGTGCATGGGTGTCGCCAGCCTGCTGACAATCTATGTCGGCAATCTTCATCTCCCGCTTGCCTGGTTTGCACAGCAGACGCTGCGTGGTTCAGACGCAATCACGCTCGCCGCCATTCCGCTCTTCCTGTTTGCCGGCGAATTGATGAACCGAGGCGGCTTGACGGCACGGATCATGCGTGTCGCCGAACATATCTTTGGCCGCGTGACCGGCGGGCTTGGCCTCGTCAACGTTGCGACGGCGCTCGTCTATGGCGGCATAAGCGGCTCGGCAACTGCCGATACCGGTGCCGTCGGCTCTATTATGATCCCAGCCATGGCTCAGCGCGGTTATCCGAAGGCCTTTGCCGCGGCGGTGACGGCGGCTTCCGGAACGCTCGGGATTATCGGCCCGCAGAGCGTCATCCTGATCCTCTATGGCGTATTGACCAATACCTCGATTGGCGGCCTCCTAGTGGCGGCGCTCATTCCCGGCGCCTTCATCGCGGCGGTCTTCATGATCACGTCCTATATCGTCGCCCGCCGGCACAATTTTCCGCGCAACGAAACGCCTGCGCCCTGGCGAGAGATTGGTCGTGACTTGGTCGGGGCTCTGCCCGCCTTGCTGATGCCGGTTCTGGTACTTGGCTCGATCATTGGTGGCATCGCGACCGCTACCGAGGCTTCGGCACTCGCCGTGGTGTACGCCTTCCTCGTCGGTATTTTTGTCTATCGCGAATTGCCGCTCAAGTCACTTTATGCCGCAGCATCCGCGGCTGTCGCGACCACCGGCGTCATCATGATGATCATGGCGCTTGCCACGCCTTTCGGCTGGATCCTCACCGTCGAGCAGGTGCCGGCAAGTGCGGCCTCCTGGATCACCGGCCTCCACACAACGCCGATCGTCACGATCATCTTGGTGCTCGTCCTATTGAAGGTCGTCGGCTTCTGGCTTGATCTCGGGCCGGCGCTGATCATTCTGGCGCCCATTCTCGTGCCGATCGCGCTCGGTGCGGGCATGACGCCTTACCAGACCGGTATCGTCTTCACCATGACCCTCGGCATCGGCCTCTTCACGCCGCCAATCGGCACGAACATATTTGTCGTTTGCAACGTTGCCAAGCTCGACATGTGGTCCGTGTCCAAGTGGCTCGTACCTTACTGGATCGCCAGCGTGATCTGTGTCGGGGGGCTGGTCGCCTTCCCATCACTGACCAGCTGGCTGCCGCAGTTATTCGGAGTTTGATAATGCAACATCTCATCGGTGGCATCTCCAGCGGCGGCCGTGTCGTGCCGGATGTTGACGGGGAGCCATTCCTCGTCGAGCGCGCCAACGGTCCCTATGTCTGGGACAACAAGGGCCGCCGTTACATCGATACAGCGCTCGGCTTCGGTTCCACATTCCTCGGCCACACCGATCCTGCCGTAACCGACGCGGTTCGCACGGCGATCGAGCGCGGCTCCATGCCAGCCTATGCCCATGCGCTGGAAGAAGAGGCAGCCGCAAGGTTGGCCGCTCATACCGGTGACCTAACCAAGGTCGTGTTCCTCAATTCGGGCAGCGAAGCGGTGCATCTTGCCTGTAGGACTGCGCGCGCGGCTACCGGTCGCAGTAAAATCGTCAAGATGGCCGCGGGCTATGATGGCTGGTTCGATGACGTTGCCTTTGGCAATGCCGGCTCAAGCGAGGCGCTGATGGCGACCAACGAGCGGCCATCGGCGAACGACACGTTTCTCCTGCGTTTCAACGACATGGCAGATGCGGAGTTGCTGTTTGCTGAGTGCAGCGACGTGGCGGCGATCATCCTCGAACCGATGATGGCCAATGCCGGATGCGTTCTGGCCAAGCCGGACTATCTGCGTCAGGTGGCAGAGCTGGCGCGGCGCAATGGCGCTCTAGTGATCATGGACGAGGTGCTGATGGGCTTCCGTCTGCATCCCGGCCTTGCCTGCCACTATTTCGGCGTCTCTCCAGACATCGCGACGGTCGGAAAGGCTATCGGCAATGGTTACGCAGTCGCAGCCCTCGTCGGTCGCCCGGATGTTATGGCCGTCATCGAAGACAGGAAGGTCGCGCGCGCGGGTACTTACAACGGCAATCCGGTAGCCTGCGCGGCGGTGAAGGCCGCAGCGGACGTGATCGATGGCGTTGATTATCGACGGCTGCGAGATGGAGGTGACCGGCTGCGCGACGACATCCGTACGGGCTTCGCCGATGCCGGCATCGAAGTTACGACTTCCGGCTACGGCACCGTGTTTACCGTCTGGCGCGGCAGTGAGGCACCGTCGGATTACGAGGATGCGACTCGCAAGGTCGATCCAGCCTTCACCGCTGCCTTGCATGTGGCGCTGCGCCGGGCAGGACTGGTCTCGATGTTCAACCCCTATGGCCGCCACTATATCTCGGCGCGCCATGACGAGGCTGTGCTCGGCGACTGTTCGGACGCCTTCCGTCAGGCCGCCGGAACGATCGCGGGAACGATTTGACCTTGCGAAGATCCGCTTCCGGAAGTTCATTCCGGTAGCCTTGCTAAACCGGGAGGAAGATATTCCGACATTTTTGTTCTGACCGGTCCCGATCTCAATCTGCGCGGCAAGCGCGAGCCGGACATCTACGGCAGCACGACCCCCGCCGACGTGGAGCGCGACGTGGCTGGGCTTGGGCGCGAGTTCGGTTACGACATCCGTTTTCACAGCCCTGGCGGACAGGATTGCGATCGGAATGGGGTCGGAAGGGTATCTGCCGCTTTGCGTGGCGCGGTCGCGCAGGCCGTCTCCTATGACGAGATGCTGACATAGCCGTTGTTTTATACTTCTATACTGGAGACGCAAGAGACGCCGATGGTCGATATCATCGATCCAAGCGGCGTCGTGCGTATCCAGGTTGTCGAGAATGCCTCCGGTTTTCTTCGGATCACCATGAACGGTGCGGAGAGCCATCGGACCCTGGCAGGGCATTTCATCGCCTAGAAATTCCGCTCGGGTATCCAGCATCTGGCCTTCACCATAGACGATATCTTTGCCACCGCGGCAGCGCTTCGGAAGAAGGGCTTCATGTCGCTCACAATCTCGCCGAATTATTATGGCGATGCCGAAGCGCGTTTCGGCCTCGATCCCGACTAGACGGAGCTGCTGAGGGCGGGCAATATTGTGTATAACTGTGACGAGCCGGGCGAATATTTCCAACTCTACAGCCGCACCTATGGCGAAGGCTTCTTCTTCGAAATCGTTGAGTGGCGTGGGTATCGCGGCTATGGCGCCCCGAACACCATTTTCCGCATCGCGGCGCTGAAGAAGCAGATGAGGCCAGAGGGCATACCGATTAGATAAAGGCAAATTCGCCGACTGAAGCAGGTAGACATGAGTGATGGCACCGATACTACTGGCCGTCAGATTCGAAACATGCTTCTGAGCCGCTGATCGTGGGTTCGAATCTGCTTAAGAGCGAAAAATTTTCGGATTTTCGCCGCTCGTGAAGGCAATTGCCTCGCGATTTCCGGTTAAACAAGCGCCATGGATTGTGGAAGCCAGCATGAGGTCATCCCGGTGCCCGCAGACGTCTCTCCACGATCCGAGCAAGTACGCTAGCGCCAACGGGTAGAATGCCGTCGTCCAGTATAAACCCCGGATTGTGAACCGGAATCTTGCAGGCATGACCTATGGTGCAATAAACGCCCGGCACGACGTGGAGCATATCGGCAAAGTCCTCGCTGCCCATAACGGGCTGCGTCTTTCGATAGACTTGGCGGTCTCCGACCACGTCGCGCGCAGCTTCCATGTAAGCATCAACGAGGCTTTCATTATTCATTAGCACGTCGAAGACATTTCGAATATCGACCTCGATTTCGACCTCGAACGATATAGACAGGCCTTCGGCGATCGATCGAATGCGGTTGCGGATAAGTTCGTTCACGGCTTTGTCCAGAAATCGTATGGTGCCCGATACAACTGCTTCCTCCGGCACCACATTGTAGGCGCTTCCCGAGTGGATCTGGGTGACCGATACAACAGCCTGCTTAAGCGGGCTGACATTGCGACTGACCACCGTCTGCAGTTCCTGGACCAGAGCCGTCGCAACGATGATCGGATCGCGGGAATGCTCTGGCATGGCGCCGTGGCTTCCGCGACCGCGGATGCGTAAATCGAAGAAGTCCGCACCTGCCATTGCTTCGCCTGGCTTGATGCCAACGCGATAGGGTTCTTCATTCGGGTCATTGTGCAGGCCGTAGAGTTCATCGCAGGGAAAACGTTCGAACAAGCCGTCCGCTAGCATGGCACGGGCGCCGCCGCACCCTTCCTCGCCTGGCTGAAAGATAAAGACTGTCGTTCCGGCAAAATTGCGGGTTTCTGCGAGATAACGCGCGGCACCGAGCAGCATTGTTGTGTGACCGTCATGACCACATCCGTGGAAACGGCCCGGATATCTCGACGCGTAAGCCAGGTTGGTGCGTTCCTCCATCGGCAGAGCGTCCATGTCGGCGCGCAGGCCGACGCTGCGGCCACTGCCAAGATCGCCCTTCAGGACGCCGACTACACCGGTCTTGCCGATGCCGCGATGCACTTCGATCCCCCATTCTTCAAGCAGTTTGGCGACGATCGCGGAAGTGCGCAGTTCTTCAAAGCCGATTTCAGGATGCTGGTGGAAATCATGGCGGAGGGCAGTCAATTCTTCGGCGTAGGCACCAATGCGTTCGATGACGGGCATGTTGAAAAGCCTCGGTAGGGGTATGTCCAATTCGCGCAGCCGGAGCCAGCCGGTGAGTAGCGCCAACGCGATCGAAAGGAGAGCGACGGATCTTCAGAGTGTTCTGCGGCTTGGTCTCGGCCGTGAGGAAAATCCGGCGTATGAGATCGCCAGACTTGCCGGATCAGGCGACCAATCGCTGCCGCCCAGGAGCAGGCGCTCTGGATTTCCGTTGACGTCAAAGCTGCGCCGGACGGGTTCGCCGTGGCTCCCGAAGCCATTCGCGAGGACGATCTTTCCTTCGCTGAGGGTCAATATGTCCAGTTCAGCTTCATCCGTGAATGGTTTTGTTCCTCCCGGATTGCTGACGAAAACCTTGTCACCCATCGGTACGAGATCGATTGCCGTCCATAGCGTCCACCAGCGACTGTCCCAGTCAGCGACCCTTTCGGTCGGAGCGCCATGGGTGTTAAAGCGGTCCATGATCGAGACGAGGCCTTCCAGCCAGGCATTGGCGGGTCCGTCGACTGAGTTCGTCACCACCGATAAGGTGACGCCCCACTCGGGTATCGTCGCCGTCCGACTGATGAAGCCGGGAAACGAGCCGGCGTGGCCGATGAGGGCATGACCGCCTGCGTCCATGAGCATCGTACCAAGGCCATAGTACCGCGGCTCGGCACTATGGGGCACCTGCCAATGGCGGCGCGCCATTTCGCGCCTGCTTGCCTTTGAAAGCAGGCTTGTCTCCGCCGCTGGATCAAGGCTCGAAAAGAAACGGGCAAGATCGGCAGCAGTGCTCACGAACCCGGTTGCAGCGGCGAGCGCAAAGGTCGGCTGATGCCCGTCGATCGCGCCGCGGCCAAACGGCAGGCGACCACTGTGGCCAAACGCAAGCGGTACGCCATCCGCCACGGGCATGTCGGGTGCTGTGTGCTTAAGGCCTGAAGCTATAACAACCTCGCGCATGATCCAATCGATGTAGGCTTCGCCGGTGATTGCCTCGATGAGAAACCCCAAAAGACCAAAGCCGAGATTGGAATATTTGAAGCGAGTGTTAGCGTCGATCGCCAGCGGAAGCGCCAGCTCCTCGCGCAGGGCTGCAGCGTCGAAAAACGGCGCGGTCACCTGCCAGTGCGACGACAGGCGCCCGTCGCGCATGATGCCGCCGGAATGGGACAGCAGCTGGCTGATCGTCGTGTCGGCAACCGTCGGATCGAGATCCTTGATGTAGAGGCCTATACGGTCATCCAGATGCAGCCGGCCGGCCTCGTGCAGAATCATGATCCCGACAGCGGTGAAAGTCTTGGAGTGGGAGGCGACGCGGAAACGGTGCTGAGTTCCAAGCGCTTCGCCAGTCCTAAGATCAGCGACGCCAAAAGTCTGGTCGAAGATGACTTTGCCGTGCTTTGCCACCGCAACGCCGCAGCCGGGCTGTTCCGTGAGCTGCATTTGAAAATCAATCCATTTGCCCACATAGGTGAGGGCGGCGTCGAGCCATTCTGTCATGAGGTCACTCCCTATCATTCTGCGCTTCGTTTAGTTCTTTGTTGTGGTGAAAATTGCTGGCGCGCCAGCCGGTGCCAGCTCTTCGACTGCCCAGCACGCGACGCCATGTCCGTCTTCTGCCACGGCGAGGGGCGGCTCGGCCTCGGCGCAGCGTGCGAAGGCCAGCGGACAGCGGGTGCGGAAACGGCAACCGGTGGGAAGACAGGCCGGATCCGGCGGGTCGGCAAGGCGTGGCACTGGATCGTGCCGCTGGCCGATATCCATTGATGGGACAGCCGCCAGAAGCGCGCGCGTATAGGGGTGACGAGGGTCGGCGAACAACTGGCGGGTGGCGGCAATCTCGACGATTCGACCGTAGTACATGACTGCGACACGGTCGGCGATATATTCGACAACCGCAAGATTATGCGACACGAACAAAAGCGCCAGTTGGAACTCGGTTTTCAGATCGCTGAGGAGATTGAGGATCTGCGCCTGTACCGAGACGTCGAGTGCGGAGACCGGCTCGTCACAGACAATCAGGCTAGGTTTAAGTACAAGGGCACGGGCGATACCGATGCGTTGCAACTGACCGCCCGAGAGCTCGTGCGGATAGCGAAATCGATGCTCAGGTCGAAGACCCACCTTACGAAAGATTTCCATCACCGCTTCGTCCCGATGCGCAGGGTTCAGTATCTCCTGGATGTCGAGTGCCAAGCGCACGGACGAGCCGACCGTGCGGCGAGGATCAAAACAGCTCCGCGGGTTCTGGAAGATGATTTGGGCAAAGCGCCGCCGCTGTTTCAATTCCTCAGGCCGAAGCGCGAAGAGATCCTGGTTGCGGAACAGCACTTGCCCTTCACTCGGCTTCTGAAGTGCGACGACGGTGCGACCAAGCGTACTCTTGCCGCAGCCGGATTCCCCGACCAAGCCCAGCGTTTCGCCACGGTCGAGCGTCAAACTGACGCCGTCGACCGCGCTGACATGGCCGACGACTCCGCCGAACAGACCCTTGCGCACGGGATAGCGGACATGGAGCCCGTCGACCCTTAGAAGCGGAGGAATACTCATGGGCGATCCTCCATCACGGTCGAAGTGGGAAGGACTTCATCTATCTGGGGCAGTGCCCAGCAACGGGCTGAATGGTTCTCGCCAATCGATACGAAAGGGGGCAGATCAGTCAGGCATGATGCAAGTTGCAGTTTTGCGCGTTGTTCGCAGCGTGGAGCGAAGGCACAACCTGGCGCGGTACGGCTCAAGTCAGGAATGCTGCCGGGAATGTCTTTGAGCCTCTGGCCAGCAAGCTGGCCGAGCCGCGGGGCAGCATCGAGAAGACCACGCGCATAGGGGTGCTCAGGCCTGGTCAGCATCACGGACACCGGACCTTCTTCTACGATCCGGCCGGCATACATCACGGCAACACGATCGGCGAGGCGAGCAACGACCCCCAGATCATGCGTGACGAGCAGCAACGACGTCCCGAAATCGCGGCAACTGTCACGCAGGAGTTCAAGAATCTGTGCTTGGATCGTCACGTCCAGCGCCGTGGTCGGCTCATCTGCTATCAGGAGTCTGGGCCTCAACGCCAGGGCGATAGCGATCATGACGCGTTGCGCCTGTCCGCCCGATAGTTGATGCGGATAGGCGAAGGCCTTTTCTTCGGGCGCCGGGATGCCGACGGACCGAAGCAGTGTCACGGCCCGGTTCCATGCGGCCTTGCGGCTCATGCGCTCCTGTTGGCGAAGCGGTTCCGCTACCTGCCAGCCAATGCGACGGACGGGGTTTAGGCTGCTCTGCGGCTGCTGGAAGATCATCCCGATATCGCGGCCTCGCCACGCTGAGAGCTCGCGTTTCGACATCGTCAGAACATCTCTGCCGGCGAAGCAGACTTGCCCCTGGGTTATCCGGCCCGGAGACTGGATGAGCCGGAGGATCGAAAGCGCAAGCACAGATTTCCCGGAACCCGACTCTCCGACCAGGCCGACGATCTCGCCCGCCGCGATCGTCAAGTCGACATTCTGAACGGCCTTGATCGCACTGCGGCCTGACGCGAACTGGGTTTGCAGACCCTGAATGGCGAGGAGGGGAGGCTGGGTTGTTTGCAATGGGTCGAGCGGCATGCGTTAATTCCTCGGGTCGAGCACGTCGCGTAGGCCGTTGCCCAAGATGTTCATCCCGAAGATGGAAACGAACAGAGCGAGACCGGGTGCTGCAACGGCCCACCAGGCGGAGAATAGATAGGTACGCGAATTGACGAGCATCGCTCCCCATTCCGGTGCGGGTGGCTGCGTGCCGAGCCCTGCGAAAGAGAGCGCCGATGCGATGAGGGCCGACAAAGGCGTTGCGAAAGCAAAATAAATGATCAGCGGTGACAACACGTTCGGCAGGACTGTGCCAAACAGGATCTCCGTCTCATTTGCGCCCAGCGCGCGGACGCTGGTCACATAGTCTTCACCCTTGACCGTCAACACCGTGCTGCGCACAAGGCGTGCATATCCTGGAATGCCGGCAATGCCGACGGCTACCATGCCGGTCCATAGGCTTGGGCCGAGGATTGCCACAACGACCAGGACCATGAGGATGTAAGGGAAGGCAAGCAGTATATCGATTGTCCGCATGATGATGCCATCCGTTAGCGGCGAGCCTGCTCCGGCGACGAGGCCGAGAATTGTGCCTGCCGTAGCGGAGATCGATGAGGTAATTGCGCAAATCAGCAGGAAATAGCGGGTTCCATAGATGATGCGGCTAAGCAGATCGCGCCCTACCTCGTCGGTGCCGATCCAGTGATCGAAACCCGGAGGCTTGAGGCGGTGGATTGGATCGATCTTGAACGGGTCATGGGGCGCGATCCATGGAGCGAAGATCGCAAGCAGCGCGACGATCAGCACGATCAAGCCGCCGACAACCGCCGCCCTGCTCTGGAGAAGACGATTTGCGATGACGCGCCAGCGTGGAATGACCACAACCGGGGGCTCTTCAACCATTAGCACTGTCATGACAAAAGCTCCACGCGCGGATCGAGCCAGGCATAGACAATGTCTGCCACAAGGTTGATGACGAGATAGGTCGCGGCGCTGATGAGGATGATCGCCTGGGTGAGTGCGAAATCCCGCCACTGGATGGCATTCACCGCCAATTCTCCAATGCCGTGCCAGGAGAAAATCGTTTCCACGATGAAGGCGCCGCCGAGAAGGTTGCCGATCTGCAAACCAACCACCGTCAAAACGACGATGAGCGCGTTCGGTAACGCATGACGGAAAATCAACGCCATCTCGCTTTGGCCGCGCGCCCGCGCCGCCTGAATATAATCGCGTCGTAAGACATCGATCATACTGCTGCGCGCCACCTGTGAAAGGGGGGCGGCCTCGATGGCGCCAAGCGCAAAGGCCGGAAGCAGGATGGCGATCGGCCCATGCGGAACGACGGGCAGGAGCCTTAACCAGACCGAAAATACCAGGATCAAAAGCAGGCCGAAGAAGAATGCCGGCATGGAAATGCCGAACAGGCCGATAGTCGTCGCCGTCACGTCCAGCCAAGTGTTGCGGCGGGCAGCCGCAAGAATACCGGTTGTGAGGCCGAAGATAAGCGCGATGGCCAGCGCAAGACCGGTGAGCAGGATCGTGTTGACGTACCGGTAGCCGATCTCGTCGATTACCGGCCGACGCAATCGGATCGACTCGCCGAAATTGCCATGCAGCAGATCACCCACGTAAAAGAAGAACTGCTGGTACCAGGGCAAGTCGAGGTGGTACTTTGCTCTGAGCGTAGCGATGGCCTGTGCGGCATCCTTTTCCGACAATTGGCCCCGATACATGGCGGTGACAGCGTCCGTCGGGATCAGGGCCTTCATCAGAAAGGTGATCAGCAAAATCGTGATGATCACCGGGATCAGCAGCAGCAGACGTCTAACAACGTACTGCATCATGGCTTTTTATCCTGCGATTTGGAGATCGGACGTATAGAGCCGTCCGAGAAAATCTAGGCGGTAACCCTGCAGCTCATTGCGCACGACCGTGATCGGCCAGTCCGTCAGCAGTGGGAGGATGAGCCGGTCCTCGAGAATGGCCTTTTGGGCATCGCTGACGAATTGCATGCGCTTGGCGGGGTCAAGCGCGGTGTCGGACGCATCCAGTGCACCGTCGATTGCGGCATTGGCCGGCAGCAACTGCCTATGCCCCGGAGAGCGGAACAGTTGGGACATAACGTTGGGATCCGGCCAGGTCCAGCGATTGAGGTCCATGTCCCAAGCAGGCGTGAGCAGTCCGGGATAGAACGTTCCCCAATCAGCGGTGCTAACGTCAACCTGAATGCCGATATCGGCCAGATTTGCCTGGATGACGGCTAGCGCCCGCTCGGTGGTGCTGTCGGCATAGCTTCGCACGGTGAACTTGGCGGCCATGTTTCCCTTTGCGCGGAGGCCACCATTTTCCTTCCAGCCGGCCGCATCGAGCAGTGCCTTGGCCTTTTCGGCATCGAATGGCGTCCCGTATTTCTGTGCGACGGAGTCGTCGTAACCGGGAATACCACGCGATAGAGGCCCCAGCGCAATCTTGCCGTTGCCACCGAACGCTGCTGCCAAAACCGCTTGGCGGTCGATCGCATAGCTGATGGCTTGTCGGAAGGCCTTGTCGTCAAACGGAGGCTTCTTATAATCGAACTCGATGAACATCAGATTCTTGGCATTCTGATCATTAATGATGTGATATTGAGAATCGCCTTGAAGGGGCTGTACGGCATCCGCCGTCAACTGAGCGGCCTGCAATTCGCCGGTCTGAAGTGCGGAGGCGACGACACCTTCCTCCGCCAGCACGGTCAATATGACACGGTCCAAATAGGCAGGCCCCTGGTTCTTCGCATCAGGCCTATATTGTTTAAAATCTGGGTACCGAACGAGTTCGATGCTGGTTCCTAGCACCCAATTGCTGAACATGAACGGTCCCGTGCCGACCGGATGACGTGCGTAGGCCGATCCCGCCGCCTTAACAGCAGTTGGCGAATTAAAGCCAAAGTAGGACAGGCCGAGCAAATTGAGGAAGGGCGCGAAAGGCTTTGAGAAAGAGAAGACGACCGTCATGTCATCGGGCGTCTCCACGTGTTCAAGCGCGCTGATCATCGCTTTCGATGGTGAAGCGCTGTTCGGATTAAGGACGGTGTCGAAGTGGAATTTGACCGCTGCAGCGTTGAAGGGCGTGCCGTCGTGAAAAGTTTTTCCGTTTTTTAGTTTAAAAGTGATGACCTTTCCATCCGCACTCGGTTCCCACGACTGCGCCAGCCATGGCTGGGCCTGCCCTTTCTCGTCAAGGTAAACGAGGGACTCAAGAAGGTAGTTTCCGAGAACATCGCTTACGACCAGCGAGATGCTCTGCACATTATAAAGGCCCTCCGGATCAATCGGCAGACGCAGGCGGGCTACTTTTTCATCCTGCGCGAACGAACGACCAGAACTAGTCAGAATAAGCCCAGCGAGCGCCGTGCCCGATGCAAGTGTGAATTGACGACGATTTAGCATGGAAGTTCCCTTCTTTATTGAGGGAATGCTTTTCCGCAATGCTCTTTGTCTGAAAAGAGCACCGCGCCCTCTAATCCGAATGATTACTCGGATTTATGTCCAGTGCAAGAGAATATTTTTGCAGTGCAAATTTCTTGCCAAAATGCCATTACAGCCGCTCACAAGAGTTCACAGCACGGAGAGACCGGCGTGGGGGAAAAGCGCAATCCCGTTCAAACGAGATCTAAGAAAATCAAGGCGATGATTATGGAGTCAGCGCACGAGGTAATGCGCGAGCGCGGCATTCGCGCGGTCACAACCAATGCGATCGCCGAACAAGCCGGTATCAAAGTCGGTTCGATCTACGACTACTTTCCAAACAAAGAGGCCATTATCGCCGAGATTTACGAGGCTAAATTGGCGGAGGTCAGAGATTTTCTGAAGGCAGGATCACAGAAGATCGTCACCGAAAATTGGCGTGTGCAGCTTGGCGTCTTGCTGCGCGACACGTGGACCTATCAGTTGTCAATCGGCCTGGACCGAACGATCGTTGATGCATCCTATTATTACGAAGACCTGCTGCGAATAGCCCGTGCGCATTCCCAGCTTTTTGCCACCAATTACGTTGAGCTCCTTCAGCGACTGGGTTCACCGTGGCCGGAGGACCAACTTTTCGATCTCGGCATAAGTGTATACACTCTGGTCAATGCCACATGGAGCTACTGGCGGCTTACCGAAACGCAGGATCAAATCGCAATTGAGCGGCAGGTTGCACTGACGATCACACTGATCGAACCAGCTCTCGCACGGAACAAGACTAGCGCTTAACGATCGGTGCGCGTGTCAATCTCATTCCTTTGAAATCATCGGGAAAACATATTTGAGGCTCTCCCACTCGGTTTCCCCGCAGAACTGACCTCGCTCAGTTCTGCGGGGAAACCGACAAGCGACATCGAAGTATCGCAAGAACCTCATGTCGCATGTCACGAGATGCGAGTATCAGTTGCTGGCCCCAAAACTCATATCTACCACTAGCGCTTAACTGCCGGGCTCGGGCCATCACGTCATTCAGACAGAAAATTCCCTGGCCCAATTGCATGGCTATCAACGCAGCAGTGAACGTCGGCAAAATATGCATACCAAAACAAGACCGAGCTAGCCGTAAAATCTAAACGGCGATGCCAAAATCGAGGGGATCGCCTCGCTCTTCTTCCAGTCCGCACATCTCCACGCGGTTGCGGCCTTTCGACTTTGCAAGGTATAGCGCGCTATCAGCAGATGCGATGATCGAGGTTGGCGTCAAAGTTGCATCGATCTTCCCGAAGGCAGCGCCAACACTAACGGTCACAAGCCTTCGACTATCGGAATCCCGCGGAATTTCGCCAGCTTCAACAACCGTGCGAATTTCCTGAGCAACTTGCGACGTCTCGCACGGACTGGTGTTCTCAAGCAATATGAGAAACTCTTCACCCCCGTAGCGATAGACCTCGCATTTGTTTGGTTGCACCCCGTTAGCGATTAAGCTCGCAACAACTTTGAGGCACCGATCACCCTCCTGATGCCCATTGGTATCGTTGAAAAGTTTGAAGTGGTCGATATCCACCAATATAACCCCGATTGTTGTCTCAACACCTGAGGCCGAGTTGTTCAAAATACGGTGCAGTGACAGGTCTAAAGCTCGCCTGTTTCCCAAACCCGTCATTGGTTCGCGAAGACTTTCTTTTTCAAGTTCAATGTTTTTCATAAATTCGCGTAGTCTCAAGAGGTAGCCCATTCGACGTCCGTGCTCAATGGTATAGGAAGCGATCAGCGAGAAGAACACAATGCCGATTACGAGAGCACTGAAACCTATGAAGCGGTCACGCGGTACACCTGGGAGCAAACTTAAACTCATTATGTAGATGATCTCAATGACGATGCATGTCGGAACCAGATAGCGGAAGCTTATCCGTTGCATCGTCGATCCGAACAGTACAACAAGAACGAGTGTCAGTTGCGCAATGTCTCGATCTAAAGAATTGCTCAAATCGACAACCGCGGCTATAGTTAAGGACAGGATTATCAACGAAAGACATTCGTACATTTCACGCATTGCCGATTTCGGATTCCGCCATAGAAGCCAATGAACCAACATTGCCAGCGGTGTCATGACACCGAAATGTAGAAACAAATCGAGAAAGAATACATCACGCAACATGCGGTAGTCGCTGTATAGAAAAGCGTGATATATTATCAGCCCTATGTAATTCAGGCGGACTGTGTGAACGCTTTGTTCAGGCGCTTCGTCTTGCCGGTATTTCTCCTCGAGGATGGGTGTGAATTTCAAAAGCCGTGAGAGAGAAAGAATTTCTTTCTCGATCAGGAAAATCGTCACTGCTGTATTTCGGCTTTCCATCTTGCTACTCTTAACAAAGGCTAATGAAGTAATGGCTGAAACACGTTAAAAATGGCAATGAGCTGAAAGTTCAATTTTACCGATGAGCACGATTAGCGGCCGATATTTTAGCACCGGTTGGCCTCTTCTCTTGAGAGAGAACAATCTACAGGCGAAGGCAGCAGTAGAATCTGCGGCATCCAAATGACGTCATTTGCGACATCTAGCGCCCATCATAACACGGACGCAAGGTGTCAGGATCACGCGGCGCTGTTAGGCTAAACAACAGTAAAATTTCGGCTCTAAATGCCGACGCCATTTAGAAATCTTCCCAGTTTTCGTTGACTGCGATAGCGCCAATCGTTGGTCGGCTGAGTATTCTTGAGATTAATGGTGCTGCCGCCTCAGGCTTGCGGCGGATGTCCGCATGATTTCCAGTCATTGCCACTTCACGCAATGCCGCGACGTGTTGATCCGCTCCTCCGAGAGCGAACTGTGCAACTATTTCGCGGAGCGTCCTGCTTTCGCCAGCCAAAGATGCACCTGCAGCGCTGGTTTCCTCAACCATCGCTGCATTTTTCTGCGTAACCTGATCCATCCGGTTAACCGCTGTGTTAACCTCATGCAGCCCAACCGACTGTTCTTCGGCCGACGTGGCAATCGATTCCATATGTTGATTGATGATGACAACGAAGCCCTCGATTGCTCGAAGAGATTCTCCCGTCTCGCTTACCAGTCTAACGCCGTTTTGAACCTCCGCAGAGGATAGCCGGATAAGTTCTTTGATCTCCTTAGCCGCCTTCGCTGATCGCTGGGCCAGTTCGCGAACTTCCTGAGCGACAACCGCAAAACCCTTGCCAGCGTCACCAGCGCGTGCAGCTTCCACACCTGCATTCAAGGCGAGCAGGTTGGTCTGAAAGGCGATTTCGTCGATAACGCCGATGATATTGGAGACCTCGTTCGATGACGTCTCGATCTTGCCCATCGCTGCAACGGCCTTTGCCACAACTTTTCCGGATTCGTTTGCGCTGTCGTTTGCCTGGAGTACGACTTTGCGAGCCTCGATGGCGCGCTTCGAAGCATTTGCAACATTGACAGTGATCTGCTCGAGGGCTGCGGCGGTTTCTTCAAGGGACGCTGCCTGCTGCTCGGTGCGTTTTGACAGGTCGTCGGCACTGCGGCTGATTTCTTGTGAGCCGTCATCGATAGAGGTAGTTACCTGTGCAACGGCGCGAAGTGTGTCACCGAGTTGTTCGACTGCTGCGTTCAAATCGTGTCGAAGCGGCTCAAAATCTGCCGCGAAAGGTCCTTCTAATTTGAAGTACAAATCTCCTCTTGCAAGACGCTTGAGCCCTACGGCCAAGCCAGCCGTTGCTTCCGCCAGACGCGACTGAGCTGCCCTTTCCGCTTCAGCCGTCAGACGCAGACGCTCCGCTTCAACTTCGCGACGGGCGGCTTCCGTCTCCGCTTCCAATTGCCTTTTTGAAATAGCAGCTTGGCGGAAGACCTCGACAGCCGTTGCCATTTGGCCAACTTCATCCCTTCTTTTTGAGAAAGGCACTTCGGTAGAGGTGTCCCCGGCAGCGAGATTGCTCATTACCGCGTTGATACGACGAACGGGGCGCGCCAAACCGAAATTCAAAACAACCAAGCTCAAGAGCGCGACGATTGCCATGCCAAGGCCACCGGCAAGCGTTGCGGAACGTGATGCGTTCGCTGCGTCCGAAGCGTCCTTTGCCCTCTGGTCCAAGAGGCTTGTCTCAGCGTTGGTCATTTCCTTGATCTTCGCTCTTATGCCGTCCATCGACGTTTTGCCAGCGCCGGAGATCTCAATGTGTCGTGCCCCCTCGACAGTTGCCGGGTTGCGCATCAAATGAGTTTCCGCATCGACAATGGTCGACGTCCATTCGCGAACAAGAATATCAAGCTCTCCTAGGCGTCTCTGCTGTGCCGAATTATCTGCCGTCAGGCCGCGAACTTTTTCAAGATTGCTTGCGTAGCTGGCAGCTCCGGCGCGCTGCGGGTCGAGAAATCTTTCATCTCCAGCAATTAAATAGCCTCGCATGCCAGTTTCCTGATCGACCATTGCGGCCATGATGGCGTTTAAGCCACCTAAAACTTGATAGGTATGGTCCGTCCATCGCGCGGCTTGCTCTTGCGTCGATTGTGATCCAAGGGTGATGAATGACACAGCGAGGCTGATAAAGAGGAGCGACAGGAGCGTCGCGGATATTTTTGTCAAAATCTTCAGATCACCAAAAAGACTCATGTTCTGCTCCATATCAGTTCGGGTGGACCAACCAGACGTGCGTTTACATCCGGCTGGCGAGCCAGCTGTGCTTCAAGCTCTTCGGTCGTGCTTCGTTAGGCGAGGCTAGAGTCACATGATGTCGCTCGGCGGAAGATTGTAATTTTCCTGCGTTTAAGCGATCATCGTAACTCGCGCAGATTGGACAGCAGAAATGCTCATTCCTTCGCCCCTCCTTCACATGCAGCAGCTGTGAAGCAAAAGTTATCCAGTCGCGCCGATGGCTTGGAGACGGGCCGCCTCTTCAGCCGTCCTTGCCTGATGAACTCATTTCCTTGATTTAGCCGCGTCTGTTGGCACATCGTGCATAATCTCAGCCAGAGATGGTGCGCGTTTGCTCGTGTAGGCCACTTCATTGGCAAGCTCGTTTGGATGGAGCTCGTCCATTCGATGTCTGATGGCCAGTGCATAAATGACCTCAAGAATGTTGCGGTCGGAGACAAGCGGATCAGTCAAAGCCAGGAGGGAAGCCCGCACGATCTGTCTGCTGGAAGCATCTGGGCAGCGGGACTTGACATAGTCGTATAGGATCGCCCCGGAATGGCCGTCCGTTGCACCGTCCAAAATCGCTTCATAAAGCTTCTTTCGCTTCTGGCCCATATTGACCATTCTCCTGAATTCATGAACTAGCGGTAGACGCCAACGCCGCTGAAACCTTCGCCCGCAGATGCTAGGACCACGTAACAAGAATTTCGTGTGCTACAGATGTCATGCGGATCATATTCAATTTGATCTCTTCATTAGGCAGCGGCAGGAGCGGGATAACGGCCCAGGTAGTGATTGGCTTCATCCTGAGGCCGGATACCGATAGCTCCAACTGAAAAGCGGAATACCAGTCGTGACAGCTCTTCAGTGTCTTCTGCCAACCCATGGCTTGCAGCTGCAGCTTCTTCGACCATCGCAGCATTCTGCTGTGTGACCTGATCCATCTCGTTGACTGCAGTGTTAACTTGTTGGAGCCCAATCGCTTGATCCCCGGTTCCGTTCGATATGTCTGCGACGATCGTGTCGATCTCACCAACGCGACCAACAATTCGCTCGAGCGCTGTTCCGGTCTCGATGACCAGCGCAACCCCGTCCTCGACCTGCCGTTCGGACTCAGAAATCAGGCTCTTGATTTGCTTTGCAGCTTCTGCCGAGCGCTGCGCCAAGCCGCGCACCTCCGAGGCGACCACCGCAAAACCGCGGCCTGCGTCGCCAGCGCGAGCAGCCTCCACTCCTGCGTTCAGCGCTAAGAGATTAGTCTGGAATGCAATCTCGTCAATGACACCAATTATGTGATTGACCTTCGTTGTCGAAGTTTCGATCGCACCCATTGCAATGATGGCCCGCTTTACGATTTCGCCAGATTGTTCCGCGTCGCTTTTGGCTTGTGAGACAATAGATTTGGCATGCAGTGCGCCATCGGCCGTCTTCTTCACAGTTGTTGTGATTTCGTCCAGTGCAGCGGCTGTTTCCTCAAGGCTCGCCGCCTGCTGCTGGGTACGCCGCGCCAAGTCGTCTGCCGCGGCCTTGATGTGGGTTGCGCCGGTGCGGATCGTGGAAGTTTTGTTGGCCACAGTCCGCATCGCGTCCTGAAGCTTGTCGATAGCGCCGTTGAAATCGTTGCGGAGCTTTTCATACTCGTTCGGGAAGGGGGCAAGAATCCGGTGTTCAAGGTCACCATTCGACAGGCCTTCCAATCCACGTGCCAAGACCTCTACAACAGCGGATTGCTGTCGCGCGTTTTCGCTACGCTCAGCCTCAACCACAAGGCGCGCCGATTCAGCGGCGTCACGCGTCGTTGAAGCTGCGAGCGCTAACTCCTGCCTCTGGATGGCTCCCTCCTTGAAAACTTGCACTGCCCTTGCCATAGCACCAACCTCGTCGTGGCGGTCAGCGCCTTGAATCGGATCTTCAATCTCTCCGTCGGCGAGCGTGAGCATCCGTTTGCGCAAACTATCGATCGGACCGGTGATGCCTCGAGCGGAGATAAGCAAAGCTCCGAAAATCGCCACCGCAAAGACAAGAGCCAGCACAATCAACGAGCTAAGAATTGTCTCGTTTGCCCTTGAGGACATTTTTACGTTGTCCAATGAGATGCGACCCGCCACGCGTGTGACCATCTTGCCGATGTCTCGACGCAATGTGGTGACCATAGGGTCAACCTGCATCAAAAACTTCCGGGCTTCATCACGTTTTCCCTGTTGGCTAAGCGCGACAGCACGATCGAACAATTCCAAAAGCGCTTGGCTTCGGTTCGAAAGTGCCCCGATAGTAGCAGGCTCACTTGGCAGGAGTTGGCGGGCGTTGCGCAGGCGGTTAACGACTTCAGAGGCATTGGCTGCCTGATCGGCCAGGATCGCAGGCAGAGAAAGGTCGTCCCTCGGATAGACATAGATCTGGTATGTGTCATAGGCAACGGCGTGCAGAGCCGTACTGGCGCGGGCCATTTCGATTTCCGCAGCGTTATCGTAATTGATGAATTTCGCATAGGTCTCGACCGTCGATCGATAGCTGTAGGCGACGTAGACAATACCCATAATGCCGATCAGACAGGCAGGAATCAGAATTGTCAGGATCTTGGTTCTGATTTTGGAATTGGACAGAAAACTCATGGCAAAACTCATTTCTTCACTGGGGACCGCGGACCGTCAAAATACCTTCGCGAATGTGCCGACATTAGTGGCGTTGTAGACGAACGGGTCACCCATTGCCGCTTCACCTTCTGGTCCCACCTTAATTTTTCCCATACGCCCGATGCCGACTTCGCTGCCCGGTGATCCGTCGGTTTCACCCTGGACGAGATGATAGACGACCTGGGTGGCCGAATAGCCGAGGTCTATTGGATTCCAGATTGCAAATTCCTTGGTTGCACCAGATTTTATAGCATCCGTCATCTCAGATGGCAGACCGAGACCGGTCACGTACACCTTGCCGATTAGGCCCTTTTCAGCGATGACCTTGGCTGCCGCTGCGATGCCAACTGTCGTTGGGGCGAGGATCACGTCAACTCTTTCTCCAGAAGCGAGAAGTTGTTCGGTTTCTTTACGTGATGTTGCCTCAACGTCATCGCCATAGACCACCTTCGTCAATGTAAGGTCAGGAAAGTCCGGAGCTTGCCTCTTCATCTCGCTGATCCAGGCATTTTGACCAGCAGAATTGGGCGTCGCTGACAGAATGGCGACATTGGCCTTGCCGTTTGTATGCGCCTTGGCAAGCATCAGACACATCTTCGCGATTAGGCTGTTGGAAGAAGGATTAAGATGGAGAATGCGTGCGTCGCGAGCGACAGGTGAATCAAAGGAGATAACCTTGATGCCATGAGCTGCTGCGGACTTTAGCGCCGGGGCTGACGCATTCATGTCACTGGCGGAAATGGCTATGCCATTGACGCCTTGGGCGATGAGATCGTTGATAACCGCGACCTGACCATCGGGGGCGGTGCCGACAGGCCCGGTGTAGATGATCTCGACGTCTTTCAGTTCTTCGGCAGCCTCCTCGGCTCCCTTGTAGACTGCTTCAAAGAAGCCACTGTTGAGTGATTTTACCACGAGGCCAATTTTGATCTGCTCCGCACACGCCGCTGAACTCAAGATGGATACTGAAAGGATCGCACTTGTGAAACACAACGCAGCCAATCGTTTTGCTACAGTCATACTTTGTCTCCTACCGGTATAAATTCGAACGATGCAAAGGTAGATTCAGTTACCTTGTACTGCCGCGTTGAGCTTCTCCGTATACTGGGGCGTTGGTCATAAACCGCGGTTGCGGTCACGGGTAGACACGATTGCCAGTGCTGCAAACTCGAAACACGGACGACCGCATTCCCGAAGCCTAAGAGCGACGAAGGCGGATTGCGCGGCGAAAATGCTTCTTGAGCCTTGGCCTCGGAACCCATCAACCAGGTTGCGCCTGCAAGTGTGAACAATGGCACGAAGTACGCTCACTTAGCAGCAAGCATGCCTCGACAATAAAGACGGAAGGTTTTACGAGAGCGTCATGATCTCTTTGAAACCGGGCTAACCCTAGCCTGCTATACAGCCGACTGGATAGCATTCAATCGGCTTTGAAGGCCCATTCATCTTGGCTCGCCCCATTGGAACACCAGCGAGCTGTTATCTTGCTGAGCCCTTTGGGATTGGGCAATCATTGCATTTAGTTGTTAAAATCAAACGTATAATGCAAGTGACGGCCCTTATAAGGAAAGCGAATATAGTCTTCCGGCGGGCGGCTTAGGTGTTATCTTAAGCCGTCCAAAGTCATTAATGAAAAGGTATCCGCTGCATTCTTTGAAATAAGCCTGGCTGACAATTTCCACCCGCTGTTTGTGCACCACGCGCCGATTCGGCAGTCCCGTCAGCAGTTCTTCCATGGCCATTTGACGCAGTCGATCTTCGCGCTCCTTGCGAAGGGAAACGATTTCAAGGGTAGCGATATAAAAGCAAGCCTCTTGAAGCAAGGTGCCACGATATTTGACCATGCAGCGAGCGCCGTATTGGCAGCGAACATCATGTTTCGCTGCCTCACTCAAGCTCGATTTCACAGTCTCCCGCTCTAACGCCCATTTCAAAAGCCTAGTTTGGAATTACAATTGGCTCCCGTTCCCGCTTCCATGGCGCCCGAGAGAGGGGGCTTGTCAGCGTGCGAAATATCACGGACCTCGGCATCTCCTACTTGACCCTGCTTTCGGACGGGGTCTCGCCAAAGCGCGCCTTATAGCGGCGTGCAAAGTCCGCCGGGTGATAGAAGCCCCACATGTGTGCAATCTGCGAAATATAGCCGGGCGCATGATCCTGTTTCAAGGCATCGTGCACGCGATCTAGTCGAGAGTTGATGATATATTGAACGGGGGTGACACCAAGGTTGCGCTTGAACGCGATTTGCACGCTGCGCACACTGGTGCCCGCTGCTCTTGCGACTTCAGAGACACCAACCGGCTTCGATAGATTGGCGTCAATGTACTCGAGCGCGGCTCGAAGAACCTTATTGCTGGCAGATAGTCTGTGGATTTGAGAAAGCGTTTGGCGCGGCCAACAGCCGATCAATTGAAAGACCAGCATTTCTTCCAAAATTGGAAAAAATAGATCATTGCCAGGATCAAGTCGCTGAATGCGCTCGTGAAGCGCAAGCAAGGCTGCCCTGAATATTCCAACTGCCGGCAGCCGGGTATCCACAAGTGGATTAAATGACGGGTTTCTCCCACTATCGTCGCCATCGAGGGAGCGCATATAACGGAGCATCATCTCATGGCCGAACGAGCAATTAACCAGGCTGACATTCGCCGAAGTGCGCATCGACTCCATTCCGCGAAAGGGAGCAATGAGGCCATGCCCGTTATCGAAATTGTATTCGCCGCGACTATCGCGGCGTACAATTGATCCGTAGACAGGAAAACGAACTGTCACGACATTGTCTAAGCGCTTCGGCTGGCTCTCAAAGCCAGAACCGGAATGGGTCCGCCATAGGCAAAGATCACCTCGCTTTACGCCATCAAATGACAGATTGATCTCGGACCCTTGTAATGAAGCAAACTTCAACGGGAAGGAACTGCCAATATATGAAGCAGCGTTGAATTGCTCGACGTCATCCATGCTCTCGAGCACAATAGAAAACCGCGTGGCCCTCGGCGCGACACTCCCTGGAGCGAGATCCATTTGCTAAAACTCACGGGTGAGAACTAAACCCAATTTGTTCAAACCCCGCTTGCTGATGGAGGCTCTACACGTCAAAGCGTAAACGCTTTTCTCCACTATAATTCGGTTGATATGATGATTGAAGTCTCGGCGCTGCAAAATGATGGGGGAATTCCTATCATTATGTAGCATTGCTTATCATAAAAACGAACATATCACCTTTCTCAAAGCTTGCTGACCTATTTCCAACGAGGGGAACCTAGAGTGGAGAGAGACGCCTTTTAAACGACGAGGACGCGCGACGACACGTCAGTGTTGCCCCTGATTGACGATTGCAGCGTCGGTCACGGGCGTGACCATTTTTGTTTCTCGACCCAGGCGGTGAGCCGAGTTCCGGAAAGCGCCGGGAACAAGCCGAAGGGCAACATTCTGGTCCGGTTGGCTATCAGAGTGCCATAGATTACTTAAGAATTTGAAGGGTCTTATTGTGAGTGGAGACATCTCAGTCAGTGCAGGTAAAGTTCTCGCAAACATGCAAAGATAAGTCTAGGCTGCAGATCCTCGTTTGGTTGGTAACGAGGGTCTCATCGCATCAATTTTTGACGGCTGCGAGGACGGTACCACAGACTTGATCTCAATGGCAGGCTTCAATTCATGAGTGACGGTGGGAAGCACGTCATGCAAGTCGATGATTTGAGCGTTCTGGTGGGATGTCCGTGGTCGGACCTTTGGTCCGGCGATGAAAACGCAGCCGTCAACGAAGCAATTGAGAGCGCCACACAAGGAACGCCTACTCGCTTTGTCGGGAACGCCACGACTCTGAAAGACATAAACACATTCTGGGACGTACAGGTCACCCACATATTCGAGGGCGATGATATGAAAGACTGAAAAAGTGTGTTCGTAAAAAGGGTGCAAGCTCTCGCAAAACCCAATTTGATATTTCGACGGCAAACTCCTAGCAGACCGCAAGAATGCTGGCCATCGTGGAGAGACGCCTCGAACTCACCTGTTGGACTGCGACCAACGTTAAATCATCTCTCAGGAGATTAATTTGACTTCAAAGCAGTCGTTCACCCTCACCCTTGCCATCCATGAGCTTGTCGCCAACGCTGTGAAGTACGGCGCACTCTCGCAAGACGGCGGTGAAGTTGAAATTTACTGGTCGATAGATCAGTCTGGGCCGGCGTCCAGAGGACTTCAATTCCTGTGGCGAAAGCTTGGGGGCCGGAGGTTGCAAAACCCCATTCAAAAGGGTTTAGATCTATATTTGTCATCCGAGGGATCGAGATTGATTCTGACCTAAAGATCTCGATCCAATATATGTCTACCGACATGGTGTGTTTGATGGTTTCGCCAGATTTTTCATCGTAGCGATGGTTGAGATAGGGCGGCCAAGATCTTTCCGTCCTATCGCCTGAACGCTAACTCCTTCCTAAAAAGCAAGATCACATTTTTCTACGATATTGCGGGGCTGTCTACTTTCATCTGGTCGGCAGATTTAAATCAATAAAAATCGCGCATTATATATCATAAACGCGAAGACACTTAACTCATTAACTTTTTAGATAAAATTTTTTTCGTAGCGTTTTCATGAAACGTTCAGGAGTAGGAACCATTCGAGTTCTCACTACTCCAAGCGTTACTCCGCCCGTCATGACGATTGGTGTAGATTACGATCCGCTATATGAACGCCGAATTCATCGCAGGACTCCCTTATTACCGCTTTTGCTTTGCAGCATTTGTTCGAATGTCGTCGTCCTGTTGAGAAGGGCTTCTGCACAGGGATCGTTTGCTTAAAGCGCAAGTAAGTATACCATCCAAGAAGGACCGAGAGCATGCTTACGAACCTCAAAGTGGCCACCAAACTTGCCATTTCGTCTGGAATCGCCATGCTGCTGATTGTCGGCATGGTCACAAATCAGCAGATCAGCAGCCGCGTGATCGCAGACGCTAACAATGCGGTTGAGCGCGAACAGACAATTTTGACAGGCGTTGTCAATGCCGAGATAGCGCTTGGAAAGGCCAGGCTGGCCGCACGAGACCTTGAGGGCGCCTCCTCCGAGCCGGATGTTCAATCTTCGCTAAAGGAAATAAAAGAGAATAGTACACGTGGATCGGACGGGCTGGACGAGGCAATTAGAATCGCCCTCAAGCCGGATGTGCTTCGTGACATCCGTGACGGACTTAAGGCCTACGAGGGGTTGGCGACGAAAAAAGCAGCGGCGATGTTGCAGTCCTTTTCGCAAGCGGCCGGGCGAGATCCAATCGTCGTCGAGCGTGGGGTTGCTACTGCCGTTGTGCCATTCAGTGATCTCGCCCAAGCGGCTCAGAGCGCCATCGTAGCCATCGATCAGTCGAAAAAGAACGCCGAGATGTTTACGGTACAGGCGCAGACGGCGCTGGCTTCCGCGGTCGCCCAGGCAGATAATCTTTCGCTAGCTATTGGGCTTTGTGCAGTTCTGGTACTTCTAGGGTCTTCAGCCCTTCTCATTGTTAGTGTAGGGCGGCCTATACGAACCATGACGGAAGCGATGCTCAAACTCGCCAAGGGCGACACATCGGTTCATCTGGCTCTCAGCCAGAGAAAAGACGAAATCGGCGCCATGGCGGGAGCCGTCGAGACGTTTCGAACCGCCGCCATTGAGAAAAAGCATATGGAGGCGGATGCGGACGACATGCGCCACCAGGCCGAACGGCTCCGGTTGGAGGATCAAAAGCGAACTGAAGCCGAAGCTTCTGAACGGTTGCGGGTTGCAACGGCCAGTTTGGCCGCGGGACTAAAGCGTCTGGCCGATGGTGACCTAGCGTTTCAACTGAGCGAGCCGTTTGGTTCCGAATTTGAGCAGCTTCGGCATGACTTCAATACATCTGTCGGGCAACTTGGGACGACGTTGTCGCAAATATCTCGGACCGCACAAACGATAGAGGCCAGTACGGGTGAGATAAGCCAAGCCGCAAGCGATTTGTCAAAAAGAACGGAGCAGCAAGCAGCGTCTCTGGAAGAGACTGCAGCCGCACTCGATCAGATCACCGTCAATGTCACAAGTGCATCGGCACGTGCTGAAGAGGCTCGCAAAATCGCTAATGAAGCAAACTCAAGCACCGTCAAATCGGGCGTTGTCGTGGCGAGTGCTGTCGACGCTATGAGCAGGATTGAGCAATCCTCGAATCAAATATCCAATATCATTGGCGTTATCGACGAAATCGCATTCCAAACCAATCTTCTTGCACTCAATGCGGGCGTCGAAGCGGCGAGGGCAGGCGAGGCTGGCAAGGGCTTTGCGGTCGTCGCGCAGGAAGTACGCGAACTGGCCCAGCGCTCAGCACAGGCTGCAAAGGAGATCAAAGGCCTCATCCTGACATCTTCGAACGAGGTCAGCAATGGGGTAAAGCTCGTCAGCGAAACAGGCGACGCTCTGAAGGCGATCCGCGCGTTTGTCGAGTCCATCAACCAACACATGGAAGCTATCGCGACGTCATCCAAAGAACAGTCTGTCGGTCTGTCGGAAGTAAACACAGCTGTGAATCAAATGGATCAAGTCACGCAACAGAATGCGGCAATGGTGGAAGAAACTACCGCCGCTAGTTCATCACTCGCAACTGAAGCTGCAAATTTGCAGCAACTGCTCACAAATTTTCAACTAGACCGATCGTCTTTCCTCAAAAAAAGTTCGGTCGATGGTCTGAGGAGGCTCGCAGGGCAAATGGCAGCTGCGGACGCCCTCTCTAATTCGAAGCAACCTTCCGCGGCCCGCGGCCGAACAGTGCAAGTAGATAGAGCAGGATGGTCAGAGTTCTAATTTCCACCCAATCAAGCCATCGGCGGACGCCCGCAGCCCAAATCAAGTCCAAGTTGTCCAACTGGACGACAAATCACTATTCTTCAGCATCAAGGATCTACCGGTCATGGCTCGCATTCTTACATTCCGCTCCCCCTACGCACAATCCGCACGAGGAACGGCCAGCAAATTCTCAACAGAGATGCCAAGTAATATGGTCGATGATCTTTTGGAACTCTTTAAGACAATCACTAGTCTGCGTAACGATTATGAGATCATCGTGAACAGCCTTGAGGCGCTCAGCAAGAAAATGTCCGGCGGCACCAACGATATAGTTTCAGCACTTAGTGTCGAAACCCCATCTGATGCTGATGCGACATCCAGCTGTCCTGAAAAATTTCCTCATAACCTATAGATCATCGCGTTGCATGTGCCAACGGATCTTATGCCTCGACCGAGACGACATACCTTTATTGAGCCCCTTTTTCACAGCGAGGCGACAATGAACCAGGGACGGGCAAATCCCCGACAGCGCGTTTATAAAAATGGCACGATTGTTTACAACGGCGGCACGTCGACGCGGACTTGCCTCATACGCGATCTTTCCGCATCAGGTGCCCGAATCTCGCTTCACAGCACGATCGGCATCCCTAACGACTTTCTGCTTATGTTCGCAAACGGTTCCCGATATTTTTGCACGGTAAAGTGGCGCAAGCTAACCGGACTTGGAGTGGAGTATCGGGATGATGCGACGTGACGTCAATGCACATCCCGCAGCAATTACTCACACATGACATCGCGTAGAACCTAGCGCAAACTACGGCAGAATATATAGCCCGCGAAGACGAATATGAGCGCCGCGAACAAACGGTTGAGGATGTTTCTGTATGCGCTCAGTCGAGTTGCCAGGATCATGCCAAAGAGGCCGCCTGCGACGCCTCCACCGATGAACTCTGCGGCAAGCCACCAGTCTACTAGTCCGGACGCGGCATAGTTCAGCGCGGTCGCCAATCCGAAGGCGCCGACGGATAGGAGCGACGTGCCGATCGCGTTGATCATTGGCATGCCGGTCGCCAGCATCAGACCCGGCACGATCAGGAACCCCCCACCGATCCCGAAGAAGCCTGACGCCGCTCCGGCGGCCAGCGCCACGGCTGCTGTGACGAGGCACATCCTAAGGTCGACCGGCCGGTTTTCGGCCGACGTCAGCTTCCTGGGCTTAAGCATCAGGACGCCGACGAAGACCATAAGAATTCCAAACAGGAAGATCAGCCGATCTCCGTCCATCGCCTTACCGAGGCTTGAGCCTGCTAGCGCGCCAAGGACGCCGAGCGCCGAAAAAACCGCGGCGCAACGCCACCACACGTGACCTTTAATTGCGTGGCTCGCGAAGTTGGCGAAGGCGTTGACGGAAACCGCAAGCGCGCCGGTTCCAATCGCCACGTGCGGCTGCGCGACGCCGACGGCGTAGAGGAGGAGCGGGGTCGCCAAGATCGAGCCGCCGCCACCGAGAAGGCCGAGCATGAAGCCTACAATCCCGCCGGAACCGACGGCCGGCAAGATGGAGAAGCTCATGGCGTTCTGCTCCAAACCCGGTCGTAGAATGTCATGCCGATCAGCATGGCGACCACAAACACAACCGTTTGTGGGATACCAAGCGACAGGGTGGCGATCGCCGGGCCGGGGCAGAAGCCGCCAATCCCCCAGCCGAGACCGAACAAGGCGGAGCCAATGACCAACGGCGCGTCGATCTTCCGGTTCGTGGGCACTTGGAAGCTGTGATCAAAGGCGGGATGACGCATCTGCTTCATCATTTGTATTCCGATATAAGCGATGGCGACCGCGGCACCTAGGACGAAGGCAAGGCTTGGATCCCAGTTCCCGAAGACGTCGAGGAAGGCCTGGACGCGAACCGGATTGAGCATGCCAGAAAGCGATAGGCCGAAACCAAAGACGATGCCGGAAGCGAGGGCGGCTCCGAACTGATATATGTTTCTCTTCATAATCCGATACCTCGTAGAACGGTAACTGCGATGATCCCGGTCGACAAAAAGGTGGCGACGGCGACCATCGATCGCGGAGAAAGGCGGGCAAGCCCCAGCACCCCGTGGCCACTTGTGCATCCGGAGCCCATCCGTGAACCGAAGCCGACCAGCAGTCCGGCGACCATTATCATCGGCCAGCCTGCCGTGATCTCGACGGTCGGCAAGCCACCGGCGAGCAGCAGGTAAACGAGCGGCCCAACCATGAGGCCAAGCACGAACGCAAGATTAGTGGTTAGGCCGACGCCTTGAGCCAGACGGCCGACGATACCGCTGACTCCCGCGATTCGGCCGTTCAGGAGCAGGAGCATGACTGCGGAGGCGCCGATCAGCATACCGCCGCTCAGGGACTCGAGATAGATGGTCATTCCGCTTCCTTTACGCAGAAGATGTCATAGAGGGCGGAGACCAGGTGCGCGGCCTTCTCCTCGGTCAATCGGTAGAAGATCTGCTTTCCTTCCCGCCGGGTTTCGACAATTCCGGAGCTCCGCAGCACGGTCAGATGCTGCGAAAGATGCGGCTGATGGATGTCGAGCGATTCCTCGAGCTCGCCGACCGAGAACTCGCCCTCGACCAACGTGCACACGATCATCAGCCGGGCTTGGTGGGACAACGTCTTCAGGAGATCGGCAACCTCTCCGGCCCGGCCAGCCATCTCGGCGGGAGAGAGCTGCGCCTTCATCATTTTCTCTGAGTTGGTACTCATTCCCATGCGGCTCCCTGCAATGCGTCGAGCGGAAACTTGAGGTAGCGCATGCCGTTCGCTTCCGGCTCCGGCAGACGCCCGCCTCGGATATTCACTTGCAGCGCATGCAGGATAAGCTTCGGCATCGGCAGCGTCTTGTCACGCTTCGTCCGAAGCGCCACGAATTCTTCTTCGGTCCCGCCGGCAAGATGCGGATTGGACTTCTTCTGCTCGGCCACCGTGCTTTCCCAGCGCGGCGCGCGACCATCTGGCTGGTAGTCGTGTCCGGTAAAGATGCGTGTCTCGTCCGGGAGGGCGAGGATGTCCTGAATCGACTTCCATAGGATGCGGGCGTCACCGCCGGGGAAGTCGGCGCGCGCCGTGCCGCTGTCGGGCATGAATAGCGTATCATGGACAAAGGCTGCGTCGCCGACCACATACGTGATCGACGCGAGCGTATGGCCTGGCGAGAACATCACCCCGGCGTCGATGGAGCCGACCTTGAACGTCTCACCATGCGCGAAAAGCCGATCCCATTGCGAGCCGTCGGTGGTGAGTTCGGGCCAGTTGTAGATCCCCTTCCAGAGCTTCTGCACATCGACGACGCGTTCGCCGACCGCGGTTCTGGCACCGGTCTTCTCCTTTAGATACTGGGCCGCGGAGAAGTGGTCGGCATGCGGGTGGGTGTCGAGGATCCACTCGACCGTCAGGTCGTTCTCCCGGACGTAGTTGAGGATTGCGTCGGCATTGATGGTCGCGGTCGCTCCCGCCTTTTCGTCGAAATCGAGCACCGGATCGATGATAGCGCACTTGCCAGTCGCCGGATCGGACACGACGTACTGGACGCTCCAGGTGTGCTTGTCGAAGAAGCCCTTCACCCGCGGGCGGCGGGCCAAGTGCTGCTTGAGCCAGACCGCAGCGGCGCTAGTATCGAAGCCGTGCGCATGGCCGAACTCGACGACGTCATCGGCAGCCATCCGCCCGTCGAGAACCTCGCCGATCAGGAACAGGCTGAGGGATCTCGTGCCCGATTTGCAGTGCGCGAACACCGGTCCGTCGGAGGCATCGAGCGCCTTCTGGAACGCGCGCACGTCCGCTTCGGTGATGGTGCCGAGCGTGACCGGGACATAGACGTAGGTGAGGCCGCAGTGCTCGGCCTCCCGGCTTTCGACAACCGTTCCGGGCTGTGTCGCTTCCTCAGCGTCCGGGCGGTTGTTGATGAGCGTAGCATATCCTTTTTCCCGCAGGCGCCTAACATCGTCGACGCTTGGCTGCGGGGAGATTGAAAGTTTGTCAGAGATTTTGGAAACAGACATGCGAGATTCCTAACTTCGACGCTATACGATACAATATAATATATAATGTTTGAATTTCAAGCGGGACTTTTGAGTGCCCGCTGCTTTGCTGCAGAACTTACCCGACGCTGGCCTGGCGATGAGAGAACCAACCAAACCGTACCGACGTCTGCGGATGGGCGAGGCTTTGGCCCACGCCTATCGAAGACGAACAATCTGACGGCAAATCGTCGCCAGTGTCTTGAATGCACCCTCAAATTCTTGAGCCAACCGGCGGTGAGACTTGTCCGCTCGGACGAGTGACAGGCGCTAGCTCGTCGATGAGGACGAGAACAGCCTCATTATCCAGCGGGGCTCAGAACGCATGACTTTTTGAGCGTGAGCACCTAGCCACCCCAAGTTCAGATCGCTTTGTCAGTCATTATGGCGACCATCCCTCGACTTCCCTAGGCAGCCTGTTCAAACTTAATACCTTGCGAAATTGCTCTGCGTCATTCGACGTCGATCTGCGATCTCGGGACGAACGTCAAAAGCGAAATATTAAGGGCCCGCTTCGTTGTATCGACCCCGTAAATCTCACGTCAGCAATTGACAATTGTTGCGAAAACGGTTTCTCTAGGTGAGAAAACGATATTCCAAAGTGAGTATTCTGTCATATGCAGTCAGACAGCACGAAGCCTATCAGTCGACAAAAACTGAAAGCCAGTGAGCCCGCGGCCCTGCGGGCAACGATTAAAGATGTTGCGTTAGCCGCGGGCGTATCCGTCTCGACCGCATCGAAGGCGCTCAATGAGCGTGGCCGAATGACGTCGGAAACCCGGGAAAAAATTCAGAGCGTTGCGCGAGAATTAGGCTTTCGTCCGAACGCGATGGCCCGTGCGCTCGTGCACCAGCGCTCCTTCACCCTCGGTCTCTTGACCAACGATACCTACGGCCGCTTTACGTTACCGATTGCCGCCGGTCTTTCGGCTGCGATGGCTGACCGCGGAGTGTCGGTCTTCTTGTGCGCTATTGACGACGAGCCGGATCGCGTGAGGCTCAATCTGGAAGCAATGGAGGACAAGCGCGTTGACGGCCTGGTCGTTTCCGGCAAGCGCATCGACCGAGTCCTGCCGGTCGATCTTCCTGCCGTCCACATGCCTGTCGTCTATGTAAACGCGGCCTGCCCTCCGGGCGCCATCGGATTTGTACCGGACGATGAGGGTGGTGCCCATGCCGCCGTCGCCCATCTCATTAGTTTAGGCCGCAAGCGAATTGCGCATGTGACAGGACCACGAAGCTTCGGTGCCGTTGGTCTGAGGGAAAAAGGCTGGCTGCGTGCTCTTTCCGAGGCGGCTCTCCCCTGCTTTGGAACGGCGCTGTCCGGTGAGTGGTCGGAAGGTTTCGGCTACGAAAGCGGACAGCGCCTGGTAGCCAAGCCTAAGGCCGAGCGGCCCGATGCCGTTTTTTGTGGAAACGACCAGATCGCCCGGGGGCTCATCGACGCTCTGACGCTCGCGAGCATCCGGGTGCCGGAAGACATCGCCGTCGTCGGCTTTGACAATTGGGAAATCTTCGCGACTGCGACGCGTCCGCCGCTGACCACGGTCGATATGGCGCTGAAGGAGCTTGGCCGCCAAGCCGGGCTGACGCTCCTGGATCTTATCGACGGTAAGCCTGTGGAGGCCGGACAGCGGCGACAACCCTGTCGGTTGAAGATCCGAAGATCGTGCGGCTCGGAGGCGCCACAGACCGATTAACAGCGAACCGTGCCTAAGGGCACAATTTTGGGAGGAATGGAATGCATAAATGGATTTTGGGTCTCAGCGGCCTTGTTGCCGCTACACTCGCACTACCGTTGTCTGCTAGCGCGGACACGTTCACACTTTGGACCCGATCGGACAGCTCAACCTTCATGCCGAAGCTCGTCGATGCGTTCAACAAGAGCCAGAAAGAGCATCACGCAGATCTGCAAATCGTCCCGGTCAATGAATTGGTGCAGAAATATGCCGTTGCAGCGGCCGGAGGAACAGCTCCTGACGCGCTGTCCCTCGATCTGATCTACACTCCGGCCTTCGCTGCGGCTGGGCAGCTTGAGGATCTGACCGACTTCGCGAAGTCTCTTCCTTACTATAACGCCCTCTCGAAGGCGCATCTGTCCGTCGGAACCTTTAAGGATCGCATCTACGGTTTGCCGTTCTCCGCCGACGGGTCAGTGCTCATATGGAACAAGAAGCTCTTCAAACAAGCCGGTCTCGATCCGGACAAGGGGCCCACCACTTGGGCGGAAATCCGCACGGACGCTGAGAAGGTCAATGCGCTCGGCGGCGACATCAAGGGCTTTTATTTCTCTGGCAACTGCGGAGGCTGCAACATCTTCACCTTCACGCCGCTAATATGGGCATCAGGTGGCGACATCTTCTCCGCAGACGGGCGCACCGCGACCCTTGATACGCCGCAAATGCGCGATGCAATTGCCTTTTATCAGGGAATGGTGAGGGACAAACTGGTTCCAGCGGGAGCTCAGACCGATACAGGGTCGAATTTCTTTGCGGCCTTTGCCACCGGTAAGATCGGAATCACGCCGTCAGGCTCCTTTGCGATCGGGGCGTTGGCTTCGCAGAGCCCCGATCTCGAATACGGTGTGACGCCACTGCCAGGGAAGGATGGCGGATCCTCCTCCTTCGCCGGTGGCGACAACTTCGTCGTTTCCAAGGGAACGAAGAAAATGGACGCGGTTAAGGCGTTTCTGACATTCTCCTATTCGCTGGAAGGACAAAAGCTGCTTGCGCACAACGGTTCGCTGCCGATCCGCAGCGACATCGCCAAAGAAGCACTGGCAGGCCTCGATTCACGCTACCTGATCGCTGCCGACGCGATGGCCAAGGGCCGCACTCCCTATTCGACCGTTTTCAACGATCTTATCAACTCGGCTAATGGTCCATGGATCACCATGCTGAACGCGGCCTTCTTCGGCGGCCCCGATTCGATCGAGCCGGCGATCCAGACAGCGCAGAGCGCCATGCAATCGATCATCGACACGGCTCCTTAAGACCGAACCTGAGAGGCGGAACCCCTAGTGCCGCCTCTTCCATCTCATTGGAGGAATGACTGATGGCAGTCTACACACGGGCGCCGCCAAGCGGCGCGCCCAACGTCTATTTGCGGCCCCTACGCAAGCCGCGGCGCGACTGGATGGGACTTCTCTACGTCGCTCCGGCGCTGGCGCTGGTTCTCGTCTTTTTCTTGGTGCCGCTCGGTATGACCGCATGGATGTCGCTCCACAACTGGCCGCTAATCGGCGTGCCGCGATGGATCGGCTTTGCCAACTACAAGGCGCTCTGGAACGACATCAATTTCTGGAACGCGCTCGCCTTCACCGTCCGCTACACGATCGCTGCCACGGTCGGACTTATGCTCGTCGGGTTTGCGCTTGCCCTCCTGGTGGAAAAGCCCCGCCCCTTCGCCGGCTTCTATCGGACTGCGTTTTTTCTGCCTGTCGTGATCGGCTTTGCTTCGGCCAGCCTTTTGTGGAGTTGGTTGTCGAATGTCGACAGCGGACTTTTCTCGCCGCTGGCCGAGGCGTTGGGACTAACGGATGGCCGTCTGAACCTTCTCGCCACCTTTGCGCCTGCCTTCTGGTCGGTGACAGCCATGGTGATCTGGAAGATGTCAGGCTTCTACATGGTCATCCTGATGAGCGGCCTGCACTCCATTCCGGCCGACTTCACCGAGGCTGCCCGTATCGATGGCGCGAATGCAATCCAGCGGTTCCGTTTCATCACGCTGCCTCTGGTGCGCCGTCCCTTTGCACTTGCACTCATTCTATGCGTGTCCGGCTCCATGCTGGCTTTCGACCAGTTTTACATCATCCTCGCCGGCGGTCCGCAAAACAAGACGATCACGGCAGTCTACTGGATTTTCAGCCAATCCTTCGTGTCCTTCCGCCTCGGCTACGGCGCGGCACTGTCAATGGTCCTGCTTGCCATCCTGGTCGTGTTGAGCGTGATCCAGCTGCGACTGCTGGGTGACAAGGAGGCGGCACGATGACGATGGCCGCGACCTATACTGTTTCCCCGCCAGCGCCGGCGCGCCGGCGCAGCAATGCTCGGCTCTTTCGGGTACTTTTTCACGTCACCGGCCTACTCGTTGCACTGCTGTTCTTGGCACCGATCGCGCTCGTGCTCTTGGCGTCCTTTCGGCCACCCGCGATGGTAGGCAACGGGTTGCTCTCGATAAATGGTCTCGATTTTGGCAATTACGGGCGGCTCGAAAACTTCGGCGCGGGCATCTTGCATTACGCCGCCAACAGCCTGTTTGTCGCCATCGCTACTGCGGGCCTTACCGTCTTGGTATCGGTCTTTGCTGGCTACGGGTTCTCGCGTTTCCGGTTTCCGTTCAAACCAGTGGCCTTCGTTCTCATCTTGTCGACGATCATGGTGCCGTTCCAGTCCATCCTGACACCGCTTTTCCTGATCCTGGCGAAGCTCGGGCTGCAAAACACGCTGAGCGGTCTCGTCCTCATCTATGTCACGCTGCAGCTGCCCTTCTCCGTCTTCATGATGCGCAATGCCTTCGACGCTGTCCCCAGGGAGATCGAGGAGGCGGCTCGGATCGATGGCGTGAAAGGATTGCGGGCGCTGGTCTACGTCATGGGGCCGCTGGTGTTTCCGGGTATCGTTTCAGTCGGCCTCTTTGCCTTCCTCAATGCCTGGAACGAATTTCTGGCAGCTCTGGTGCTGTTGACCGACCAGGACCGCTACACGCTTCCGGTGCTCGTCACGGCCGTGCGCTCCGGCCATTACGGTTCCGTCGATTGGGGAGCCGTGCAGGCCGGCGTCACCGTGATGATGATCCCCTGCCTGCTGCTCTTTCTCGCTCTCCAGCGCTACTACATCCGCGGCCTGACGGCTGGCGCGGTGAAGTAGACGCACCATCGATCCAATAAAGGATTTACATTATGCCTATGACTTCTTCTGCAGCCGATAAGATACAACAGAATGCCAAATTTCGTCCGCCGGCCGTTCATCAGGTGCGCGTCGGCGGCTTCTTTGGCCCCCGCATCGAGACTATCGCCACCGCCACCGCCCACACCTTGCTTGATCGTTGCATCGAAGCGGGTATGCTGGACCAGATTGATCCGGATCGGCCGAACCCCGGTCTGCGCATCCCCTTCCAGCAGGGCAACGATACCGTCAGCACCCAGATGTTCTGGGATTCCGACTTCGGCAAGAGCATTGAGGCTGCCGCCTATGGGCTCCTGCACAAGCCGGATGCCGCGCTCGAGGCCCGGATCGACGAGATCGTTGATGCTTACGGGCGGCTGCAGGACGAGGATGGCTATCTCAATTCCTGGTATCAGCGGATCGAGCCCGGCAAGCGCTGGTCAAACCTGCGTGACTGCCATGAACTCTATGACGCCGGCCACTTGATCGAGGGAGCCGTTGCTTACTACCACGTCACTGGCAAGCGTAAGCTGCTCGATATCATGGCTCGTTACGCCGATCATATCGCCACGATCTTCGGGCCGGGAGAAGACCAGAAGCCAGGCTATTGTGGACACCCCGAAATCGAGCTGGCGCTCGTCAAGCTCGGGCGCGCCACGGGCGAGCAGCGCTATCTCGATCTTGCCCGCTTCTTCGTCAACGAGCGTGGCCAGCGGCGCGACGGCGAACATTTCTATGACAGGGAAGCCCGTGCTCGGGGGAGTGATCCGGCCGATTATCATTTTGAGAGCTACGATTATTCGCAGAGCCATGTGCCGGTGCGTGAGCAACGCCATGTCGTTGGTCACGCGGTGCGCGCCGCTTACCTCTATTCCGGGATGGCCGATATTTCGACCGAATTCGGCGATGAAAGCCTAAAACCGGCGCTGGAAGCGATCTGGGCTCACCTTACGGGAAAGAACCTCTACGTCACGGGCGGCTTCGGCCCGTCTGCCCACAACGAGGGACTGACCTTCGACTATGACCTGCCGAACGAAACTGCCTATGCCGAGACCTGCGCGGCCGTGGCGCTGGTCTTCTGGGCCAACCGCATGCTGGGGCTCGGTCCCGATCGCGCCTATGCCGACGTGATGGAGCGCGCGCTCTATAACGGCGCGCTGGTCGGTCTCTCGCTGGACGGCACCCAGTTCTTCTACGATAACCCGCTGGAAAGCCGCGGCAAGCATCATCGCTGGACCTGGCATCGTTGCCCGTGCTGCCCGCCGAACATTGCCCGACTGGTTGCATCGATCGGTACGTATATGTATGGCGAGGCGGAAGACGAAATCGCCGTGCACCTTTACTGCGAGGGCGTTGCCGACCTGGAAACGGCTGGAACGCCTGTCCGGATCCGCCAGGAGACCATCTATCCCTTAGACGGTGCCATAAAGCTGATGCTGGAGCCGCAGCAGCCGGCCGAGTTCACTCTTTCCCTGCGCCTGCCGGCCTGGTCTCCGGGCCAGACGATCCGTGTCAACGGCGAGCCAGTCGACTTTAAGGCCGTCGAGCATAAGGGATATGCGCGGCTATCACGCCTCTGGCAGTCAGGCGATGTGGTGGAGCTCGATCTCGAGATGCCGGTGCAACGGCTCTACGCGCATCCAAAGGCAGGTATCGATCAGGGACGTGTCACCCTGCAGCGCGGCCCGCTCGTCTATTGCCTTGAGGGCGTCGACAATGGCGAAGACCTGAACTCTATCGTGCTGCAACCGGAAAGCAGCTTCCGATGCGAACCCGTCGCAGCACTTGGCGGCCTCCCGGCACTTGTGACAACCGGTCTGCGGGAAGTGACGTTCGGCGGACAGCTGTACACGACGGAAACGCCGCGCATTGAGGAGACAGAAATCCGTGCAGTGCCATATCATGTATGGGACAATCGCGCAGCGGGAGAGATGCTGGTCTGGATCCGGACGGAGGGCGGTCAATGAACGCGATGGACAGGAGGGTAGCGTCTCCCCTTTCGGCGCAAACGAGCGGCGTCGAGCTGAAGGGCGTTTCGAAGAGCTTCGGCGCCGTCGACGTCATTCAAGGTATCGACCTTTCGATCGGCGCTGGCGAGTTCGTCGTGTTCGTCGGACCGTCCGGCTGTGGAAAGTCGACATTGCTACGGCTGATCGCCGGACTTGAAGAAACGAGCCGGGGCGAGATCCTCATCGGCGGACGCGATGTGACGGATGCCGATCCCTCGGATCGCGGCATCGCCATGGTATTCCAGTCCTATGCGCTCTATCCGCACATGACCGTCGCTGAGAATATGGGATTCGGTTTGCGCATGGCGCATCGGCCGAAGAAGGAAGTCGCCGCCATAGTGCAGGCGGCAGCCGAAATCCTGCATCTTACACCCCTTCTTGATCGGCGGCCCGGCCAGCTTTCCGGCGGTCAGCGTCAGCGCGTCGCCATCGGCCGGGCAATCGTGCGCGACCCGAAGGTATTCCTATTCGACGAGCCGTTGTCCAACCTCGATGCCGAATTGCGCGTGGGTATGCGCATCGAGATCGCCCGGCTGCATAAGCAACTGGGCAATACGATGATCTATGTCACCCACGACCAAACCGAAGCTATGACGCTGGCAGACAAGATCGTCGTTCTCCGGGCTGGCCGCATCGAACAGATCGGCTCTCCGTCCAACTTGTATAACGATCCCGATAACCTGTTCGTGGCGGGCTTTATCGGTAGCCCCAAGATGAACGTGTTGCCGGCAAGCCGTGAGGGCGACTCTCTTGTCATCTGCGGCCAGCGCCTCCCGTTCCCTTGGCCTGCCACCAGTCATAAAAAAGAACAATTGCAGTTTGGCATACGCCCGGAGCACTTGCGCCCGACCCACAACAATGAGCAGGGGCTTACCCTCTCCGTAGACTTCACGGAATTTCTAGGTGGCGCGACCTACATCTATGGGCAGGTTTCCCCGGGTATATCGCTTGTCTTACAAGGAAATCGGGGCCCGGCACCAGCAATAGGAGAAACAATAACGGTGACGTTCGATCCGACGGATGCCCGTTTCTTCGATAGCGCAGGCCAACGTATAAGGTTAGGAGGCTAGCGCGATAGGGTCCACTCGAGGAAGGGAATGACCTTGCCGACATCAGATCTCATGCGATTTACTACCAATGGGGAGGCGGACGCCCTGTCCGTCGAGCAGAAAAACAATCGGACCCTACGTCCACGAGGTGTTTCGGCAGCGCACTTTTTGAAATTGATCGAGGAACGAGGTCGCGTTGGCTTCTGGACCGTTGATCTGGCCTCAGGACAGATGACCACATCTATTGGCCTCTACCGACTATTTGGGATCCACCCAACCATACCTCTTGTCCTTGAAGATATCCTCAAGGTTTTGCATCCAGAAGATCGCTCCATCTATTTCGACATGTATGAAATGTTGAGTTCGGGCTATTCGACGGAGCGAGAGTTTCGAATTGTCAGGCCGGATGGTTCATTGCTATGGCTTGAGAACAAGGCAGAGGTAATAGCTGATGGAGAAGGGCGACCGGCTCGTATCGTCGGCGTTATGATGGATATCTCTGAACAACACGCAGCGCGTCGCTCTGGGGAAAAGCTTTGGTATCATTTCGATACTCTTGTAAAGTCGATTGTCCTCATGGAGTTGCGCATGAAGCCGACTGGGGAAGTTCTCAGTTGGGACGGTTGGAATGAGTTGACTGGCCAGAGCGACGCCGAAGCTTCTGGCTGCGGATGGTTGGACGTGATTCATCCGGAAGACCGCGAGATGGCAAAGTCCTTGGTGGTAGCATCCCTTGGCGCTGAAGACATCTACGCCCTCGACCCCAGGATATTGTGTGCGGATGGGCGATATAGGCGATTTCCAATTCGTGCTGCTCCCATTCTGGAAGCGGACGGTACGATCCGGGAGTGGGTGGGGGCGCTTTTCAGGACAGCAGCGACCGAGATCGTCGACAACAAAGTGAAAAAAAGTCCTGTTAAAGGGGTGAGTGCTGCACAGATCCGCGCGGCCCGCGCGCTTCTCAATTGGACGATCGACGAGCTAGCGCTAAAGTCAGGCGTATCTATCTCGTCGATCAGCCGTCTGGAGAAAGTGGCCAACTACGCTGTCCGTGAACACGTTCTGCAAGCGGTTTGTCAAGCGCTTGCAGACGAGGGCATTGTTTTCGAGCATGCCAGTGACGGGACAATGACGATCCATTTTAAGCCGCCTCGGTGAAACGCCTTTGTNCGTCTGGAGAAAGTGGCCAACTACGCTGTCCGTGAACACGTTCTGCAAGCGGTTTGTCAAGCGCTTGCAGACGAGGGCATTGTTTTCGAGCATGCCAGTGACGGGACAATGACGATCCATTTTAAGCCGCCTCGGTGAAACGCCTTTGTGCGGACCCAGTGAAGATCCAGAGTATTGGGCTCGGCGAAATAGGTCGGAGGGTGGGAATTGGGCGGGCAAGCGTGTATCGGATCCTCGGCAAGGAAGGCGGTACCGATACAGCTCGGTGAGTTGCCAGAGTTGTTGCAAAACTCGGTCTTTTGCGACGGCGCAAAAGACAGACGCAAAATAGAAATTTTAGTCGGGATTTTTGCGACGACAAGAAAACGGAGGCGCTTTTGAACTCGATACCACCCGATCTGCGCCGAACCTTGATTTTCGGCAATGGCGGTTCCGGGAAAACTTGGCTGGCTCGCAAGCTTGGCGATCTATTGCAACGCGCGCCTATCCATCTCGACGATCTCCGATGGGAGCCTGGAAACTACGGGATAGCTCGCAATAACCAACTGGTCGCGAATGAGGTCGCGGAGGCCGGAAAAGCTGACAGTTGGTTAATGGAGGGCGTGTATGGATGGCTAGCGAACGTCGTCCTGCATAGGGCCACGACATTAATCTGGATCGACCTGCCAGAAAACGAGTGCATCGGCAACGTTAAAGAGCGGGGGATACAGGGTGGTGGTAGCGAGGAGGCATTTCAAGAACTCCTAGAATGGATCGCGGAATATCGTCTTCGCAACAATTCGAGCTGCTTCGCTGCTCATTCTCAGCTGTTTAAAGCATTTATAGGTCAGAAATTGTTGCTGAAGAGTCGACACGAAATCGGCATCTACCTGGATAATGTGTCGCGCAATTCCTGATTTTGCAGCGTTGCAAAAGTCCGGATAACATATCGAGCAAATGTTGGGATTTTCGCGACACTCTTGCGGGTGCGCCCGGCAGACGGTAAGCTCACGTCGCTATGAAAAAATTCGTTCTCAACATCGCAACGGCCTTCTTCGACGCCTAAAGGCTCTCCCCTTGCCGAAGGGGTTCGAAGCAGGTGCATCGCACCTGGGTACATTTAGCCAGCCTCGCCTTGGCGAGCTTGTAATGCTGGCTGCGATTCTGAGAGCCTTCCATGAAATTTGCGTATTCTCGCGCCGATCTTCCGAGCGAAGATTTGGCGAGCGGTCGAGTTCTATTCAGCCGGCCCGGTCTCACCGCCTTTCCTGTCCGTCTCGCCAGTGAATTGTTCCTACGAGCGGCATCCCATCTACTGAGGGAGGGACGGCCGCCGCCATATCATCTGTATGATCCAACTTGCGGAGGCGGTTACCTCGCAACCGTGTTGGGGTTTTTGCATGGCGACCAAATGCGAAATATCAGCATGTCCGACATTTCGGCCGAGGCTGTTTCGAACGCGGTCAAAAACGCAGATCTACTTACACCGGAAGGGCTTTCCCGGCGTCTCAGTGAGCTAAGCAACCTCGTTGCTCAGTACGACCGCCAAAGCCATCGTGCCGCCCTCCGAGGTGGCAATAAGCTTTTCGCCCTGTGCCGACATTTACCTACAAATGTGTTTCAGGCCGATGTGGCAGATGCCAATCTGGTTGCTTCAAAGCTCGCCGCTCTGCCATCTGTCGATCTAGTGATTGCAGATGTGCCTTATGGCAAACAAGAGCATTGGCGCACGGGATCACACGAACCTGCCCTGCTGACCTCACTAGCCAGCATCAACGTTGCAGTCGTGGTTCTGGCAACTGCCAAAGGAATAAAATTCGACCATCCCGGCTACGAGCGAGCCGGCAAGTATCGTCATGGCCATCGCACTCTATGGCTATTCAGAAAAAGCACCCTCACAGCCGGCGCTGCTAAATCTTGAAGGGGATTTCTATGCCACTCGTTATTCTCACCGGAGCATCAGGGGCCGGCAAGACCACAATTGCGGAAGCGATCGAATATCGGCACGGCCAGGAGTTCGACGTTTTCTACAAAGACCGTATCGGTGTTCCATCTGTGCAAGAGATGATCGATAAATTCGGCTCTGTCGAGGGGTGGCAGAGAGCTGCCACTTTCGAGTGGATGGCTCGATTATCTCTGCTTGTGGCGCAAGGCCGGAGCGTTCTTTTCGAAGGCCAGTCACGATTTTCGTTTCTGACTGAGGCCGTCGAACACGCGGGCATTACATCCTACACCACCATCCTCGTCGATTGTGACGACGAAACCAGGGCCAGACGGCTTACGCTCGATCGAGGCCAGCCTGATCTTGCCAACACCGACATGATGAACTGGGCCAGCTTCCTTAGAAATGAGGCCGCCGGGTGCGAAATTCTCGACACCTCGAAGCTGACGTTAGAAGAAGCGATCGATCGCGTCCTTTGGTATTTGAGGGGTAAAGATGTTTAATCTCGAAACGTGTGCGGCGAGCGCACTGGCCGGGAACCTTCAGGATTGGGTTCTGGAATATCTCTCGACCGGCTATTGGGCTAATCTAGGTCTTCGGGACGGGCTTTTGCTCCATAAGCGGTATTGGATAAGACCTCTGTCAATCGAGCTTTCAAGGCTGCAACGGTGCTGCGGACCTGAGCCGGAGATGACCTATCGTGTCCCTCGCGACATATGGAACAAGCGAATTGAAAACACAGCCGCCGATCTCGATGACCCAGAAAGCTTGCCGCCGTTAATTGTCGAATGGCACGAAAGGCGTCTTATCGTTCGCGACGACAGTCGCCGGCACGCAGCCATGACCTCCAAAGGGTGGAAATCTTGTTTTGCTGTTGTCTGGTGCAACAGCGAAGAAGACAGGACATCCGCCCTTTCGCAAAAATCCTAAGTTTCGCGACAAAATCGTCGGCCTTGAAGAATTACGGAAAATTCTGTCGCGAAAGTAAGGTGCAAAAGTCAGAGTTTTGCGATCAATTTTTGCGACAAAATCCGGGAGGAACGAATGCTCGAAATTCGCCCGGCGGAAATCGCCGATCATAACGAGATTGTCCAGCTCTGGCATCAAGGATGGCACAACGCGCATGCTGATCTCGTGCCATCTGAAGTGCTGGCGTTTCGAACCAAGGAGCACTTCAAGCTCTGGCTGAAGGAGGCGCGAGACGCATTCTTCGTAGCGATCGACGACATTGGCGTAATCGGTTTTATCTCCGTGAAGGAGGCCGAGGTCGTCAAACTCTATGTCAGCAACCGCGCACGGGGGACCGGTGCAACTCACGTCTTGCTCTCGTTCGCCGAAAAGCTGCTGCATAAAGCGGGGATATCAAAAGCGGTTCTGCTCTGTACAGCAGGCAATATCCGAGCCGAGAGGTTCTATCAACGGGAGGGATGGGAACTGTCTCATTCTTTCGAAGAAGCTCTTTGGATACCAGAGGGTGTCAGCGAGAAATTCATCGTATCGACTCACCGCTTTGAAAAAAACTTGGGGCAAATCCCTTAGAATGCCTCTACCGGTCGGGCCTTGCTGAAAACAGCGATAGCGGAGCAGACACCGACGAAATGCCTGGCGGCGCCGATCGCCTCGGCGGAAGTTGGAAACCTACACCCGAGCGCTGTTAAGGCCAGCGAGCCGGCGTCCTAGGCGTGGCTGGTTCAACGATATCGGTCTCGGTGATAATGATTGCTGACCTCATCCATTCAAAAGACTTAGGCACCTTTCTGGCGCTCTTCATATAGGAGACCGGAGGAGATTATCCTTGCGTACTAAAATCGCTGTTCCCGACGACTAGCTATATCTTCACAGCGACGCTTATCGGCCCAGCTGAATGAATATCGTTCACGAAGAAATCCGAGCCAAAAGAAGAATGAAAATCGCTCTAATTTCTTGTTCCATAGTGCGCATCGAAGCAGCCGTCGTTTAACAACACCTAAAACTATCTTTTTATACTAGGTAGCCAAGTGGTACCCATGATGGAGCGCGGGACTAACAACATCTATCTATTTCTCTGTATTTTCACCCAGAGAACTTAGCGAACAGTCCGCATCTCTCATCGCGCTTAACTGCAGGAAACGCGTCCAAGTTGCCGATCAATCCAGCGATATGCATTTTAGCAGAAGCGTGTACGAGGAAAGACTATGAAGCTGTCAATATCCCATATCCTAGGCGGAATGTCCGTTCTGATGATCACCGTCGCGGCTGCGCAAGGACTTTTTGCGGTCCATTCTTTTTCGTCGCTCAGTGAGAATGTCGAGACAGTTGTCGACCACAGGGTCCCGTCGTTCGTCTTGCTTGGTCAGCTAAACGCGGATTTGGGCGACGTGCGCATCGATCAAAGCGGGATCGTTTACGCCGAGGCCTCTGAAACGGCGAAGTTCGACCAGAAGCTAAGCGAAGTGGTTACAAGGATCGATGCAAATATCGACAAGCTCCAGGCTCTTCTCGTCGATGAAGCCGACAAGCGGT